>NZ_JAMYJY010000164.1:0-5303 GCF_024136985.1 Haloferax sp. AB510 | reverse complement strand
TGGTCGACCGCGGCGTCGATGTAGCCCATCGCGGCCTCCACGAGCGGTGCCGGAACGTCCACGTCGGGCCGGTCGCCGGTCGAGCCGCGGTACTCGACGGTGAAGCCGTTGAGACTCAGGTCCTCGGCGCGGACGCGGACGTGGTCGTCGTCACGGGCGGCGACGGTGACGGTCGCCCGGCGCTCGACCGCGCAGGGGACCGCCGGCTCGCCGTAGACGACTGCGTGCTCCCCGAACAGGTACACCTTGCCGGGAGCGCTCGAAACGGTCATACCCCGGAGTTGCTACGGGATTCGCTTAAGGGTATCCGACCGCGGTCGAACCCGGCGGTGGTCGGCGGTGAAGGCTGTCGGTGGGAACGTCGCAGAAAAACGGTTTCGGGGACGCCGGCTCAGGCGTCGATTTCGACTTCGTCGCGTTCCTCGTCGTCGTCGAGGTCGGCGAGTTCGTCGAGGTCGTCGCCGCCGCCGCGGATGTACCGGACCGCCGCCGCGATGCCGACGAGGAGGACCAGTCCGACGAGTATCCCCAGTCCGGGCCGGCCGCCCGACTCGGCCTCGTCGGCCTCGTCGTCGTCGAACTCGACATCGTAGTCGTCGTAGTCGTCGTGCGATTCGTCGTCGGCTTCGAGCGCATCCTCGCCGCGGCCCGTGGAGACGAGCGGCGAACTGTTGGTCGGGCTGAACTCGAATCCGTCGTGCAGGTGGACCTCGAAGAGGGTGAAGTCGGCCATACCAATCAGTACGCTCACAAGATGGATATGCCTTGTGGCGACGGGGCGGTGCGGACTGCCGCGGGACGCGACGGCATCGCTCCGCGGCGACTCCCGGTGGGGTGTGCTGGATTCGCTGTGTTCTTGTCCCGCCGCCCGCGAACGTCTCGTATGGACGACGATCGACGCGCCTTCCTCGAAGACCTGCTCACCACACCCAGCCCGTCCGGCTACGAGGTCGACGGCCAGCGCGTGTGGGTGGACTACGTCTCGCAGTTCGCCGACGACGTAACGGTCGACGACTACGGCAACGCCGTCGCGGTCCACGAAGGCACCGGCGAGGGCCCCGAAATCGCGTTCACCGGCCACGCGGACCAAATCGGCTACATCGTCCGCGACATCGACGACGATGGCTTCGTCCGCATCGGCCCCATCGGCGGCGCGGACCGCACCGTCTCGAAGGGCCAGCACGTGACGGTCCACGGCGACGGCGGCGACGTGGCGGGCGTCATCGGTCAGACCGCTATCCACCTCCGAGACGTGGGAAGCGAGGAGTACGACGACCTCGAAGAGCAGTTCGTCGACATCGGTGCGACGAGCAAGGGCGACGCGAAGGACCACGTCGAAGTGGGCGACCCCGTGACGGTCGAAGCGCGGGTCCGCGACCTCGCGGGCGACCGCGTCGCGGCTAACGGGATGGACAACCGCGTCGGCACGTGGTCGGCCGCGGAGGGCCTCCGGGCTGCCGTCGAGGCCGACGTGGACGCGACGGTGTACGCCGTCAGCACCGTTCAGGAGGAAGTCGGCGTCCAGGGCGCGAAGATGGTCGGCTACGACCTCGACCCCGACGCGATGGTCGCCGTCGACGTGACCCACGCGACGGACAACCCCGACGTGCCCGGCAAGCGCAAAGGCCCCGTCGAACTCGGCGAGGGACCGGTCGTCTCTCGCGGGAGCGCGAACCACCCGAACGTCGTCTCACTCGCCCGTGACGCGGCCGCGCAGGCCGACATCGGCGTGCAGTTACAGGCCGCCGGCATCCGCACGGGCACCGACGCGGACGCCTTCTACACGAGTCGCTCCGGCATCCCCTCGCTCAACATCGGCATCCCGAACCGCTACATGCACACGCCCGTCGAAGTGGTCTCCACGAGCGACCTCGACGACGTGGCCGAACTGCTCGGGACGATGGCCGCGCTCGCGGGCGACGTGGAGTCGTTCGGCGTCGAACTGTAATCGGGCGGACGGTGGTCCCGCGCGCTGTGCGTAGTTGTCGCACACGACTCCGGGCGAAAGAAAACCGTTAAAAGTCGCCACACGGTGTTTCCACGTATGGCTGGAACTATCGAAGTACTCGTTCCCGGCGGGAAGGCGAACCCCGGTCCGCCGCTCGGCCCGGAACTCGGCCCGACCCCCGTCGACGTGCAGGACGTCGTCAACGACATCAACGACCAGACGGCTGCCTTCGACGGCATGGAAGTCCCCGTCACCGTCGAGTACGACGACGACGGCTCGTTCAGCATCGAAGTCGGCGTCCCGCCGACGGCGGCGCTCATCAAGGACGAAGTCGGATTCGACACCGGCAGCGGCGAACCCCAGAAGAACTTCGTCGCCGACATGTCCATCGAACAGCTGAAGAAGGTCGCAGAGCAGAAGTCCTCTGACCTGCTCTCGTACGACCTCAAGAACGCCTCGAAGGAGGTCGCCGGGACGTGCGCGTCCCTCGGCGTCACCATCGAGGGCGAAGACGCCCGCACGTTCAAACAGCGCATCGACGGCGGCGACTTCGACGACCACTTCGACGACGAGTAATCGTCTCGGAACCGTCTCGGCGGTTCGAACCGCCCTTTCCGTCGGGCCGAGTCGACTCGGCCCGCTTTCTTCTCTCCACCGACCCGATTCGACCCGGAGCGGCCCGACCGTCGACGACCTCGAATCGCTCGCGTGCTCGCCAGCCCGCATGTGTGGCTGTGGCACGCGAAACCCCCGAATTCGGGGGTTTCGGCTCCCGTAGTTCGACGGACTTAAGTTGAGCCTACTCGTCCTGCCGGACGAGGCAGGCAGTAGCCTGTTTCACTGACCCGTAGGAGCAATCCTGCGTACTACGGAGGTGAATAATGGCAGACACAATAGTTGACGCAGTCTCTCGCGCACTCGACGAGGCACCCGGGCGGAACTTCCGCGAAACGGTTGACCTCGCCGTGAACTTGCGAGACTTAGATCTTAACGACCCGTCGAAGCGTGTCGACGAGAGCATCGTGCTCCCGTCTGGCACCGGCCAGGACACCCAGATTGTGGTGTTCGCGACCGGTGAAACCGCGCTCCGCGCAGAGGATGTCGCCGACGAAGTTCTCGGGCCCGATGAGCTCGAAGACTTCGGCGACGACACCGATGCGGCGAAAGACCTTGCCGACGAGACCGACTTCTTCGTTGCCGAGGCTGGACTGATGCAGGACATCGGTCGCTACCTCGGTACCGTGCTCGGTCCCCGTGGTAAGATGCCGACCCCGCTTCAGCCCGACGACGACGTCGTCGAGACGGTGAACCGGATGAAGAACACGGTGCAGCTCCGCTCGCGTGACCGTCGTACGTTCCACACGCGCGTCGGCGCAGACGACATGACGCCCGACGAGATCGCGGAGAACATCGACGTCATCGTCCGTCGTCTCGAAGCGACGCTCGAAAAGGGCCCGCTCAACATCGATTCCGTCTACGTGAAGACGACGATGGGGCCGTCCGTGGAGGTGCCCGCATGAGCGAGTCCGAGGTTCGGCAGACCGAGGTTATCCCGCAGTGGAAGCGTGAAGAGGTCGACGAGCTCGTCGACTTCATCGAATCCTACGAATCCGTCGGCGTCGTCGGCGTCGCGGGCATCCCGAGCCGCCAGCTCCAGGCCATGCGCCGCGAGCTTCACGGCTCGGCCGCGGTGCGCATGAGCCGTAACACGCTCGCGAACCGCGCGCTCGACGAAGTCGACGACGGCTTCGAGGAACTCAAGGAGTACATCGCCGGGCAGGTCGCCCTCATCGGCACGAACGACAACCCGTTCGCCCTGTACAAGGAGCTCGAGGCGTCGAAGACGCCCGCGCCCATCAACGCCGGTGAAGTCGCCCCGAACGACATCGTCATCCCCGAGGGTGACACCGGTGTCGACCCGGGTCCGTTCGTCGGCGAACTCCAGCAGGTCGGGGCGTCCGCCCGCATCATGGACGGCTCGATCAAGGTGACGGAAGACTCCAACGTCCTTTCCGCGGGCGAGGAAGTCTCCGAGGAACTCGCGAACGTCCTGGCGGAACTCGGCATCGAGCCCAAGGAGGTCGGTCTCGACCTCCGCGGCGTCTTCTCCGAAGGCGTCCTGTTCGAGCCCGACGAACTCGCCATCGACGTGGACGAGTACCGCGCCGACATCCAGTCGGCCGTCTCCGCCGCGACGAACCTGTCGGTCAACGCGGTCTACCCGACCGCCCAGACCGCGCCGACGCTCATCGCCAAGGCGACGAGCGAGGCCAAGGCCGTCGGTCTGTTCGCCAACATCGAGAGCCCGGACTTCATGCCCGAGCTCATCTCGAAGGCGGACGCCCAGCTTCGGGCGCTCGCGGCGAACATCGACGACGAAGAGGCGCTTCCCGAGGAACTCCGCGGCGTGTCCGCGGCTGACACGGGTGCCGCCGAGGAAGAAGAATCGACTGACGAAGAAGCAGCGGACGCCGACGAGGCAGACGCCGACGCCGACGAAGACGCCGCCGAAGACGACGGCGACGACGAAGACGCTGGCGACGCCCTCGGCTCCCTGTTCTAACAACACACAAGGTACACAACAATGGAATACGTCTACGCTGCGCTCATCCTGAACGAGTCGGACGAAGAGGTCAACGAAGAGAACATCACCGCGGTCCTCGAGGCCGCCGGTGTCGATGTCGAGGAGTCCCGTGTCAAGGCGCTCGTCGCCGCGCTCGAGGACGTCGACATCGAAGAGGCCATCGAGACGGCCGCCGCTGCCCCCGCGCCCGCCGCGGGCGGTTCCGCCGGTGGCGAGGTCGAGGCCGCTGACGACGACGACGAGGAAGACGCCGAAGAAGAGGCCGCTGACGAAGGCGGCGACGACGACGACGACGAAGAAGCCGACGGCGAGGGCCTCGGCGCGCTCTTCGGCTAACTCCCGCGAGACCCCGCCGCATCCGCGGCGACGCTCGCTTCGAAACTCCGATTTCTTTCGACGCAACTCACCAGCGGCGGCGTCGGTCGCACGCCCAACGACTCGGACGCGGGCCACGGCGCAGTCGGTGTCTGTGTCGGTGCCGAGCGCGTAGCTTCATACCGGAAGCCGTGGCCACTTCGGCGCGATGTTCCTCACCGGCGGGGCAGTCGTCTCCCTGTTCGCTCAAGCGGCGGCACTCGCGTCGCCCGTCACGGCGGATCCGACGACCGCCGCCCTCCTCGGTGTGGTCGTCGGCGTCTGCCTCGGGACCTGCTCGGGCCTCATTCCCGGTCTCCACGCGAACGCGTTCGCGCTGCTCCTCGCCGGCGTCGCGTCCGAGTTCCCCGGCCCGCCGGTCGCCGTCGCGGCCGCCGTCCTCGCCGCGTCGACCGT
>NZ_JAMYJY010000163.1:0-5510 GCF_024136985.1 Haloferax sp. AB510 | reverse complement strand
ACTCGGCATCCGCGGCCGTCCCGAGCCTGGACCCCGACCCAGACCCGGCGCTCGCGGCGCTCCTGTCCTGCGGGGCTCGCTGCAACGACACCAAGGAACTCGACGACGGGGCCCACCGCGGGGACCCACCGAAGTCGCGCTCGTGAACGCCGCCGCCGACGCGAGCCTCGACGGCTCGCGCGACCCCGACGACAGGCTCCGCGAGGTTCCCTTTACCTCCGAGCGAAAGCGCATGTCGGTCGTCGTGGACGCGTTCGACGCCCCCGGCGACGGCCCCGTCGCGCTCGTGAAGGGCGCGCCCGAGGAAATCGTCGCGCGGTGCGACCGCGTCCTCGTCGACGGGGAAATCGAGTCTCTCACCGACGAGCGCCGCGGGCGCGTCGAAGCGACCGTGACCGCCTTCGCCGACGACGCGCTCCGCGTGCTCGGGTTCGCGTACGCCCCCGAGGCGGACCCCGACGCCGACGACGATACGCTCGAATCGGGACTGGTCTTCCTCGGGTTGCAGGGCATGACCGACCCGGCGCGCGAGGGCGTCGCCGAGGCGGTCGCCGACTGCCGCGACGCCGGCGTACAGGTGACGATGGCGACCGGCGACACCCCGCGGACGGCCCGCGCCATCGCCCGCGAGGTCGGAATCGACGCCGACACGGTCGTTACGGGCACCGAGGTGGCCGCAATGGACGACGAGGAACTCGGCCGGGTCGTCGAGGAGACCAACGTGTTCGCCCGCGTCGCACCCGAACACAAGGTCCGCATCCTCCGGGCGCTCCAGGACGCGGGCTACACGGTAGCGATGACCGGCGACGGCGTCAACGACGCGCCGGCGCTCGGTAACGCCGACGTGGGCATCGCCATGGGAGACCGCGGGACGCAGGTCGCACAGGGCGCGTCGGACGTGGTGCTCCGCGACGACAACTTCGTCACCATCCGCGACGCCATCGCGGAGGGCCGCGGCATCTTCGACAACATCCGCAAGTTCGTCAACTACCTGCTGTCGGCGAACGCCGGCGAGGTGTTCGTCGTCTTCCTCGGGACGCTCCTCGGCGCGGCGCTGTTCCCCGCGGTGTTCGCGTCCGAGTCGGCGCTCGTCATCACGCCCGTCGCGCTCCTGTGGCTCAACCTCGTCACCGACGGCTTCCCCGCGCTCGCGCTCGGCGCGGATCCCAAGTCCGACGACGTGATGCGCAGGCCGCCGCGACCCCGCGACGAGGGCGTCCTCGACCGCCGGACCATCGCTTCGATTCTCGGTATCGGCGTCGCGCTCACCGGGACCGGACTCGGCGTGTTCTTCTACGCGCTCTCTCGCACCAGCGACCTCGTCGTCGCCCAGACGGTGCTGTTTACCTTCCTCGTCACCGCCGAGTTGGTCCGCACGCAGTCGGTTCGGCTCCGCTACCGGCTGTCGCCGCTTTCGAACCCGTGGCTCCTCGGCGCGGTCGGCCTGTCGCTCGCGCTCCACCTCGTGTTGCTCTACACGCCGGTCGCGGACCTCTTCGGCGTCGTCCCGCTGGGGCTCACGGAGTGGGGCTGGGTCGCGGGCGCGTTCATCCCGTTCCTCGCCGCGAACCTGTGTCTGGTGTGGCTCAACGACCGGCTGTTCGACTCGTGAGCGACCCGAGCGCGCCCATGAGTCGGTCGCGGTAGAGGTAGCCGAGGACCGACGCCGCGAGCAACGCGCCGACGAAAATCGCGGTGAGTTCGGCGTTGCCGTCGGCGGCGGCCGCGCCAGCGAGGTTCACGAGCAGGAAGCCGGGGAGCCGACCCACCGCCGCGACGAGGACGACCCGTCGGACCGGGATGTCGGTGAGGCCGGCGGCGAAGCAGATGGCGTCGTCCGGGAGGCCCGGAACCAGAAACACGAGAAAGAGGACGGCCAAACCGTGAGTCTCCATCGCGTCGTCGAACACCGAGAGGGCGTCGGCGGTGACGACGCGTTCGACGTACGGGCGGCCGAGAGACCGCGAGATTCCGACGGCGAGCGCCGTTCCGAGGACGATGCCGACCATGCTGTAGACCGTTCCCCAGAGCGCGCCGAACAGGTAGCCGCTGGCGAACCCGAGCGCCTGTCCGGGGATGGGCGCGACGAGGACCTGCGCGATTTGCACGCCGACGAACGCGAGGGGTGCGAGCGCGCCAAAGTCGAGGAGCCACGTCCGCAGCGCCGTCGGATTGGCGAGAAACGGGAAGCGGTCGACGAGCGTCGTGCCGGCGAGCGCGACGACGGCGACGACGACGACGGCGAGCGCGAGCGTCCGCCACCGGTCGCGCGGCGACTCGAACAGTTCGGGGACGGATAACACGGGTGGCACCTCGCACGCCGCGGAGAAAAACCCGGCGCGGGAGCGTTTTTGTGCCGAGACGACGTACTAATAATCATGATGGATACGATTCTCGTCGCCGTCGATGGCTCGCCGCTGTCGAAGCGAGCGTTCGAACAGGCCCTCGCGCACGCCGACTCGACGGTCGTCGCCCTGCACGTCATCAACCCGGCCGACCCCGGCTACAGCGCCCCGTTCGACGTGGACATCAGCACGGAACCGCTCCACGGCTCCGAGGAGTGGTACGAACGCGCCGACGAACTCGCAGAGGATATCTTCGACGAACTCGCGGCGCTGGCCGACGGGAGCGGCGTGGAACTCCGAACCGAGACCCACCGCGGAGACCCCGCGCGGACCATCGTCGAATTCGCGCGCCGGGAGGGCGTCGACGCCGTCTACCTCGGCGGTCACGGCCGCACCGGCGAGACGGACCTGCTGTTCGGGAGCGTCGCCGAGTTGGTCGCCGGACGCGCGCCGATGAGCGTGATGGTCGTCCGCTGAGGGCCGCCGCTCACGCCCGCCTCACCGCCCGTCTGTCAGCCCCGAGCGACGCACCTCACTCGTCGTCATCAGCCGGCGGCACGCACAGCACCGGCACGTCCGAGAGTCTGACGACTCGCTCAGCGACGCTTCCGAGCAGGTATCGCTCCAGTCCGCTCGTCCCGTGGGTACCCATCACCACGAGGTCGATGTCGCGTTCCTCGCCGTAGTCGATGATGGTCTCGTGCGGCAGGCCGACCCGAATCTCCGTCTCGACGGGTACGTCACGGTCGGCCGCGCGGTCGGCGACGATGCCGACTGCCGCCTCTCCGCGCGTCTGGGAATCGTCGTCATCGACGGGTGCGTCAGCGTGACCGGTTCGGACGTCGACGACGTAGAGGACGTGGAGCGCGGCCCCGTAGGTCGCCGCGAGGTCGACCGCGTAGTCGGCGGCGCGGACCGCGTGGTCGCTGCCGTCGGTGGGGACGAGAATGTGGTCGAACATGTCGTCACAGACGCGCGCTGAGCGAATAAAACCGAACCCGGTCGCGCCGTCCGGACTCTCACGCTCTCGGACTCAACCGCACCACGCGTCGCCCGCGCGTTTCCGATTCCCGGTCGGCGGGAAGGATGGCTCCGGCTTATTCTCCCCCCGAGCGTATCTGTTACCGGTGGTGAGGAGCATGCAGACCGACGGTGAACGGCGGGTAGAACTGTGGATTCGCCCGATTCGGGACGGCCTCGGGGAGGAACACCAGACGCTAGTCGTTCGACTCGAACGACTCGCGGACGAGGGGCTCGTCGACGACGTGTGCGTCCGGACGTGGGGTCGCGAGGTTGACGTGGAGTCCGACACCGCACCGACGAAACGAGACGCAATCGTCCGCGAGCGACTCGCCGAGTGCCGGCTGTGGGCGCGAACGGAAGGGGTCGCGCTCCCGACGCTCGACGAGCACGCGACGGTCGGGTCGGGGCGGATGGGTCCCGAACACGACGCGGTCGTCCTTCCGCCGACGCTGGGCATCGTCTTCCGCGACGACGAAATCGAGGCCGTCTATCCGCACGAGCGAGACGATGGGACTCGAACGCTCGCCGACTGGGTCGAAACCGCCGAGTCGTTCCTCGGTATCGACCGCGACCACGTCGAGGTGTAAGCGGGGACGAGTCGCCGACTCGTGGCTGCAAAAAGAACACCATCCGGCCGAGACGGTCGCCACACGGTCGAGACGGTCAATTTTCGAACGGTGAGTTCCGCGAGAAACGTCGCCACCGACGGACGTGATTTCGGCGGCATACGCCCGAGTCACTCCTCTCAGGACTGGGGTCCGAAAGTGGGCCCCGGGCAAGGCCCAACTGTGTCAGAGGCACCCCACTCGAACGACGGCTATCGTCGAGAGTGTGGGCGAATCATCGTTTCCTCGCCAGACATCTATACGTGGTCCCTGATGCATCAGGGTCGTATATACGTTCGCGGCGAAGCGTCACCCTTACTCGGAGCCGTGTAGTGGTGGGGGTATGAACGTCCCCTGCGTCCGCGTGCCCCGCGAGTCCGGCGAGGCGGCGCGCCGGCGCCTCGCCGACGCCGGCCTGCTCGACCACGACCACGAGATTACCGTCGCCGAGGGGACTCTCTACATCCCCGTCGTCGACGCCGACGCCGTCCCCGACGACCTAGCAGTCGTCGACTTCGAACCTCCCGTCCGAGAGACGCAGACCACGCCCGCCGATCTGCTCGGCTTCGAACCCTCCTACGAGCGACTCGGCGACATCGTCATCCTCGACGAGGACGACCCCGACCGCGCCCGCGACATCGCCGACGCCATCGTCGCCTCGGACCTCAAGGCCGAGACGGTCGTCAACCGCGCCTCGAAGGTCAAAGGCGAACTCCGCGTCCGCGACTGGGACGTGCTCGTCGGCGACTCGACCGAGACCGTCCACCGCGAGTACGGTCACGAGTTCCGTCTCGACATCGATACCGTCTACTTCTCGCCGCGACTGGCGACCGAGCGCCACCGCGTCGTCGAGGCGATTCGCGAGGGCGAGCACGTGTTCGACATGTTCGCCGGCGTCGGCCCCTTCGCCGTCCCGGCCGCCGCCGCCGGCGCGGAGGTCGTTGCCTGCGACCTCAACGAGGCGGCCGTCGAGTACCTCCGCGAGAACGCCGAGCGGAACGACGTGACCGACCGACTCACCCCGATTCACGGCGACGTGCGCGAGGTCGCCGCCGACTACGAGGGCTGGGCCGACCGACTCATCATGAACCTCCCGCACAGCGCGGGCGACTTCCTCGATACGGCGGTCCGCCTCGCGAGCGACGAGTGCGTGATTCACCTCTACGACATCCAACACGAGGACGACCCGTTCGGGCCGGGACTCGCCGCCGTCCGCGCCGCCGCCGAGCCGGCCTACGAGGTCGAAGTCGTGAACGAGCACGTCGTCCGGTCGTACGCCCCCCACGAGTACAACGTCTGTCTCGACGTTCGCCTGACGAAGCGGGCGTGAGAGGGCTGGTGCCGAACGGCAGACACCGGGTTGATTCGCAAGTCTTAATTACGTAACCGGGGTACGGAAGAATGCGTTCGAAAGCCCACCGCGCCGGTGTAGCTCAGCTGGCAGAGCGATTCCTTCGTAAGGAATAGGCCGAGGGTTCAAATCCCTCCACCGGCTTCTACTGATTCCTTCACCATCCCACAACTCAACCCCGGAGAC
>NZ_JAMYJY010000162.1:0-5564 GCF_024136985.1 Haloferax sp. AB510 | reverse complement strand
GCGACGCGGACGCGGCCGAGCTGGTCGAGACGGACCATTCGCTCGTCGCCCCGGACGAGTCAGGCGCGCCCGAGTCGGCTGATTCGGGCGACGGTGCGGGCGCGTCGGAGCCGGTCGGCCCGGTCGAGTAGCGAAGCCGCGGCCGCCGGCGGCTGACAAATGATTTTTGTGCTCGTGTTTCCCACTTCGGGTAGATGTCGCAGCGCCAAGACTGGCGGTTGTTCCTCCCCGAGCCGCTTCGCACGCTCCCGGCCGACCTCGCGGTCGTCCTCGCGGGGGTCGCGCTCACGCTCGTGGCGACGCTCACGCCCGGGCTGGAGGGGACGCCGCTCCGAGTCATCGTCGGCCTGCCGTTCGTGCTTTTCATCCCCGGCTACGCCCTCATCGCGGCGCTGTTCCCCGAGCGCGGTCCGCCGATAGACGCCCCCGAGGACCACGACCGGATGGGCGGAATCGACGGTATCGAGCGGGTCGCGCTCTCGTTCGGGACGAGCATCGCGGTCGTCCCCCTGCTCGGGCTCGTCCTCAACTTCACGCCGTGGGGAATTCGACTCGTGCCCATCCTCGTCGCCGTGAGCGGCTTCACGCTCGTCGCCACGGCGTTCGCGGCGGCCCGCCGGTCGGCGCTCCCCGAAGAAGAACGGCTGGAAGTCCCCTACCAGCGCTGGTTCGCCGCCGCGCGCGACGAACTGTTCAACCCGGCGTCGGGGACCGACGCGATGCTGAACGTCGTCCTCGTGGTGAGCGTGGTCCTCGCGACCGCCAGCGTCGGCTACGCGGTGGCCGTGCCGAAAGACGGTGAGTCGTTCACGGAACTGTATCTCCTGACCGAAGACGGCGACGACGAACTCACCGCCGACAACTACCCCGAGGAACTCGTCCGCGGTGAGCCCGCGTCGCTCGTCCTCGGCGTCGGCAACCAGGAACACCGGACGGTGAACTACACCGTCGTCACCGTGCTCCAGCGCGTCGAGGTGTCAAACAACTCGACGACCGTATTGGAGTCAGAGCAACTTCGGACGTTCACGCCCCGACTCGAACACAACGAGACGTGGCACGAGCCGCACGAGGTCCGCCCGACGATGACCGGCAAGCGCCTGCGACTGACGTACCTCCTCTACGAGGGCGCACCGCCGGCGTCGCCGACGGTTGATAACGCTTACCGGGAGGTCCACCTCTGGGTGACAGTTCGTGAGGAATAATGGCGAAAACCCGCCGTCGTCTAGCATCGGGTGGTTCTCTCGTTTACTGATATCTCTCATTTATTCCCCGGAATCCGTAAGAACGTCGGCGTATGTCGTGTAACTCGTTTGTGTTCTAGTTTTATCACCTCTGATAATCCATAAGTAACGTTTAGGGTACTGCACGCTAAGGTCCGGGTAGCGAGGTCACAATGCGAGATTCTGGAAGCACGGTTTCCCGCCGCGGCGGCCGAGGTCCGAAGATAGAGCGCATCGCGGACCGGTACGGTCTTGACGGCCTCGGTGACGACCTTGTTGACGCGTGGCTCGGCGAGGGTCGCGAGCGACGGAGCCTCCGCGAACTCGAAGCTGACGTGAACAAGCGACTCATCCGGGCCGCGCTGGACCAGGCCGGCGCGCACGTCCTCGACGGGGAGGCGGAGAACTTCTACCGGCTCCTGACAAGCGACGATGTGACCGCGGGGAGCCGCACCGACGCGCGGAACACGCTCCGCGAGCGCGGCGTCGACATCGACCAGTTGGAGTCGGACATCATCTCCTATCAGTCGGTGTATAACTACCTCAAACGACACCGAAACGTCGAACGTGAAGACGACGAAGACGGACAGAGCGCGACCGAGTCGGGACTCGCGACGATTCGGAAGCTCCGATCCCGACTTCGGACGGTGACTATCGATGTTATCGACCGTTTAGTGAAGGCCGAAGCGGTCTTCATCGGCACCTACGAGGTCGAAGTAGACATCCGCGTCACCTGCACGGACTGCGACACTCGAATGACCCCGACGACGCTCCTCAACTCCGGGCACTGCGACTGCGAACACGAGAGCGACGAGTAGCGATTCGGGCTCACCAACACACCACATCCGAAACATGAACGATTCAGAGGCACTTCAGACGGCGACTGTCCGTATACGAAACATCGGTGGTATCGACGAACGAACCGTCGGGCTCGAACCCGGCGTCACCGTTCTGACCGGACGCAACGCGACGAACCGAACGTCATTCCTGCGCGCGCTTATGGGCGCGTTCGGGAGCGACGCGGCCAGTCTCAAGGGCGACGCCGACGAGGGGTCGGTCGAACTCGAACTGGACGGCCGGACCTACACCCGCATCCTCTCCCGCGAGAACGGGTCAGTCGCGACCGACGGCACGCCGTATCTCCAAGACACGACGACCGCCGACCGCTTTGCGTTCCTTCTCGGGTCAAACGAGGCGCGCCGGGCCGTCGTCTCGGAGCGGGACCTCCACGACGTCATCATGGCACCGGTCGACACCGACGCCATCGAGGCCGAAATCGAGCGCCTCCAGACCCGACGGACGCAGGTGGAAACACAACTCGACTCGCTCGACTCGCTCGAGGCCGACCGCCGGTCGCTCGAAGCGAAGCGCGACGACCTCGAAGCCGAAATCGAGAACCTCGAAGCCGAGCGCGACGACCTCGAAGCCGAAATCGAGGCCGAAGACCAGACGGTCGAATCGCAACGCGAGAACCAAGCCGCGTTAGACGAGGTGTTGTCGGACCTCCAGTCGGCGCGGTCGGACCTCGAAACGGTCCGCTTCCGCCTCCAGAGCGAGCGCGAGAGCGTCGAATCGCTCCGCGAGGAGCGCTCCGAACTCCAGTCGGAACTCGATTCGTTCGAGGCCGACGAGGTCGACCGCGGCGAGGCGAACGACCGCATCGAGTCGATTCGGTCGCGTATCGAGTCGCTCAACTCGACGATTTCGGAGCTCCAGACCATCGTCCAGTACACGGAGGACGTGCTCGAAGGCAAGGCCGACCTCGTCGAGGACTCGCTGGGCGCGGTCGGTGGCGGTTCGGTGACGGACCAACTCGTCTCCTCGGAGACGATCACCTGCTGGACCTGCGGCACCGAGGTCGACCGCGACCAGATTCGGGGGACGACCGACCGCCTCCGCGAGGTCAGAGACGAACAGCGCGAGGAACGCGCCGAACTCCGCCGCGAACTCGACGAACTCGAACGCTCGATGCGGGCGGCGGAACAAGCCCAGCGCGACCGCCGGAAGCTCCGGGATAAGCTTCAGCGCCTCGAAGACGAACTCGACCGACGGACCGGGCAAATCGACTCGCTGACCGACCAGCGCGAGAAGCTCGCCGAACGGGTCGAAGCGCTCGAAGCCGACGCGTCGGACCTCCGCGGGCAGGCCGAAGGCGACCTCATCGAACTCCACAAGAAGCTCAACGAGGTCGAGTTCACGCTCGACCGGACACGCGACGACCTCGCGTCGGTCCACGACGACCTCGACGCGCTCGACGACCGGTTCGATGAGCGCGAAGCACTCGAACTCGAACGCGAACAGGTGACGGAGGAACTCGAGGATGCGCGAACCCGAATTCGGTCGCTGACGACCGCAGCCGTCGAGGCGTTCAACGAGGAGATGGAGACGGTCCTTGACCTCCTCGGCTACGACAACATCGAGCGCGTCTGGCTGGAGCAGGTCGAACGTCGGGTCCGAGAGGGCCGTCGCAAGGTCGAAAAGACCCAGTTCGAACTCCACATCGTCCGCGCGTCCGACTCCGGAGCGGTGTACGAGGACTCCATCGACCACCTCAGCGAGAGCGAGCGCGAGGTCGTCGGCCTCGTGTTCGCCCTCGCGGGCTACCTCGTCCACGAGGTGTACGAGGAAGTCCCGTTCATGCTACTCGACTCTGTCGAGGCCATCGACGCCGAGCGCATCGCCGCGCTGGTCGACCACTTCGAGCAGTATCCGACGTTCCTCGTCGCAGCCCTCCTCCCCGAGGACGCGCAAGCGCTCGACGAGTCGTACCGGCGCGTCACGTGGGGGACCGACGTGGCACCCGCGGCCTGACCGGGGCCGGTCCGCGCGGTGTCGGGACGGCGATTACGTCCCCGTTCGTTCCATTCCGATTCGTTCGTTTGCCACCTCTTTTTGTCCCTCCCGAGCCGTCTCCTCCGCCCCATGAACATGCTCGCGGTGACGTGCCACCCCGGTTTCCGCCGTCATCGCGGGTCGATGTTCCGATAACTCGCCGCTCTCGGCCTGTTTAGCAGTCGATCCCGACTGATAGTATTGTATTACTACAACACTTGCAAAGGAACATACCGATAGTACGCAAGAAATATAACACAACAAAACAACGTATCGAACGGACGATACTGGGGGGACGAAACCATCATCACATCAGACACGCAGTTCCGAGACGAGTTCGAACCGACACGGGTTTGGTACGATTGCGAGCGTACCGAACCGATCTCTGAGGCGGTCGCCGCGGCCGTGAACCAACACACGCGCCGCGACCCGACGGAGCTACCGCCGCTCACAGAGCACGTAGACACCGACGCCCTCGACGCCCTGTTCGGCCGCAACACGCCCGGAGCACCGCGTGTGACGGGTGCGTCGCTCGAATTCGACTACGCCGACTTCGTCGTCACCGTCGAGTCCGTCGGTCGTATCGAGGTCCGCGACGCGGGACGGTAATCGGCCGGGCCGTTCGACACTAATTGGGGATGATTCGACCGTTGTCGAACGGTTCGCACCGACCGCACTTATCCGGCCCGCGCGGGTCGGTATCGAAGGCGCTTGGAATGTCCATTCGATCGAGACGTTTCGACGCTCTTTCTACTTAATTGGTTGAGATCTTTCAGACGATAATCTTGCAGTTTATTCGAATTAGTGACTCCGATAAGTCCGGCCGACCGTCCGCTGTGGCCACCCGCGACGTACCTTTTTGTCTCGTGGACGCCGACAAGGGGTATGGAACTCGAATTACGCTTCTTCGCGACGTTTCGGGAGGTAGTGGGCCAGAAGTCCATCTACTGGCGGGTCGACGACGACGCGACCGTCGGAGACGTCCTCGAGTCGCTGGAAGCGGAGTACGACGGTCTCGCCGGCCGACTCATCGAAGACGGCGAGGTCAAGCCGCACGTGAACGTGCTGAAAAACGGGCGCGAGGTGGTCCACCTCGAGGGGATGGCCACGACGCTCGACGACGGGGACGCCGTGAGCGTCTTCCCGCCGGTCGCAGGGGGCTGACGTGGCGCGCCGCCAGCGAGCGTTCCGCGGTATCTCGCCCCGCCTCGCGATTCAGTACCTCGAAGGACTCGGCGGCGAGGCCGACGGCGACGGCCGCGTGGTCGGCCCCGACTGGGCCGTCGACATCGAGACCGAGGAGGTCACGATAACGAGCAGTATCCAGCTCACCGAGGTGCAACTCGCGTTCGAGGGCGACGAGGAGACGCTCGACGACCTCGTCGAGCGATTCGCCCGAAAGGCGATGCGCGCGGGGGGATGACCGTGGGAGCCGACGGCGACCGGCGGCCGGGGCGCGAACGACTCAGCGAGCGCCTCGCGCCGGACGGCGACGACGACGCGCCCCGCGGC
>NZ_JAMYJY010000161.1:0-5569 GCF_024136985.1 Haloferax sp. AB510 | reverse complement strand
ATGTATCCCCGGCATTCGGATTAATGCGAAGAAGCGCACGGGGGCACTCCCCCCGAAAGCTTCCACCGAACGCCCCGACCCCAAGGTCGTCAGGCGCCCACCGGGATGACACACCTTCCCGGGGGTCGCCACGATACGACGGCCTTAAGTGGTCCAAGGCATTTCGGATGAATGCGAACGACACACCGCGATTGCAGGGCGATTCAACGCGTCCTGCCTCACCGGACCTGAACCGAACGGGGTTCGAAGGGTTTATACCCACGAATCGCCTCGGTTCAGGTCCGAAGGAAATGAGGATTCCGCCCCTGCGGTACGCCGCAAGACGGTATCTGATGTTAGCCCTAGTAGTTCGGTGACATCCGAACGGATGTCATACGAACTCGGACCTTTGAACGGTGATTTGACAGCATTACGCTGCCATTCACCCGCCAAAACCCCGCGACCAGGTTTAAATGGTCGCGACCCATTCCGGTTGATCCTGCCGGAGGTCATTGCTATTGGGGTCCGATTTAGCCATGCTAGTTGCACGAGTTCATACTCGTGGCGAAAAGCTCAGTAACACGTGGCCAAACTACCCTACAGAGAACGATAACCTCGGGAAACTGAGGCTAATAGTTCATACGGGAGTCATGCTGGAATGCCGACTCCCCGAAACGCTCAGGCGCTGTAGGATGTGGCTGCGGCCGATTAGGTAGACGGTGGGGTAACGGCCCACCGTGCCGATAATCGGTACGGGTTGTGAGAGCAAGAGCCCGGAGACGGAATCTGAGACAAGATTCCGGGCCCTACGGGGCGCAGCAGGCGCGAAACCTTTACACTGCACGCAAGTGCGATAAGGGGACCCCAAGTGCGAGGGCATATAGTCCTCGCTTTTCTCGACTGTAAGGCGGTCGAGGAATAAGAGCTGGGCAAGACCGGTGCCAGCCGCCGCGGTAATACCGGCAGCTCAAGTGATGACCGATATTATTGGGCCTAAAGCGTCCGTAGCCGGCCACGAAGGTTCATCGGGAAATCCGCCAGCTCAACTGGCGGGCGTCCGGTGAAAACCACGTGGCTTGGGACCGGAAGGCTCGAGGGGTACGTCCGGGGTAGGAGTGAAATCCCGTAATCCTGGACGGACCACCGATGGCGAAAGCACCTCGAGAAGACGGATCCGACGGTGAGGGACGAAAGCTAGGGTCTCGAACCGGATTAGATACCCGGGTAGTCCTAGCTGTAAACGATGCTCGCTAGGTGTGACACAGGCTACGAGCCTGTGTTGTGCCGTAGGGAAGCCGAGAAGCGAGCCGCCTGGGAAGTACGTCCGCAAGGATGAAACTTAAAGGAATTGGCGGGGGAGCACTACAACCGGAGGAGCCTGCGGTTTAATTGGACTCAACGCCGGACATCTCACCAGCTCCGACTATAGTGATGACGATCAGGTTGATGACCTTATCACGACGCTATAGAGAGGAGGTGCATGGCCGCCGTCAGCTCGTACCGTGAGGCGTCCTGTTAAGTCAGGCAACGAGCGAGACCCGCACTTCTAATTGCCAGCAGCAGTTTCGACTGGCTGGGTACATTAGAAGGACTGCCGCTGCTAAAGCGGAGGAAGGAACGGGCAACGGTAGGTCAGTATGCCCCGAATGAGCTGGGCTACACGCGGGCTACAATGGTCGAGACAATGGGTTGCTATCTCGAAAGAGAACGCTAATCTCCTAAACTCGATCGTAGTTCGGATTGAGGGCTGAAACTCGCCCTCATGAAGCTGGATTCGGTAGTAATCGCATTTCAATAGAGTGCGGTGAATACGTCCCTGCTCCTTGCACACACCGCCCGTCAAAGCACCCGAGTGAGGTCCGGATGAGGCCACCACACGGTGGTCGAATCTGGGCTTCGCAAGGGGGCTTAAGTCGTAACAAGGTAGCCGTAGGGGAATCTGCGGCTGGATCACCTCCTAACGACCGAGACCACCCCGACGGGGTGGCTCACACGCGATCTTCCGAGTTCACCGATGACACCCGTTCGGACACCTTAGAACTACTAGGGCTAACACGGGCCCATAGCTCAGTGGTAGAGTGCCTCCTTTGCAAGGAGGATGCCCAGGGTTCGAATCCCTGTGGGTCCATGGTAAGCAGTACTCCACTCCGAAACGATCGTGCCCCTTAAGTGTGGCAAGACGTTTCGAAAGAATGGATACTGACGACAGATGCACCATCCCGCGCAAGCGAGGTTGGGAAGGGTCGAAAATTCGCCTCGGGTCGTCACCGAGGGGATTTGATGAAACCGTGTGTACGTGCAATCCAGGCGTCCACTGGACCCGTTCTCCGGGTCACAGTGACTATATCAACTGGCTACTGTGCCAGCTGGTGGATAGCTCGGCTCGAGAGCCGATGACGGACGTGCCAAGCTGCGATAAGCCTCAGGGACCCGCATGGAGGGAAAGAACTGAGGATCTCCGAATGGGAATCCCCTCGCAATTGCCTTGCGCAATGGGGAACGTTCCGAATTGAAACATCTTAGTAGGAACAGGAAAAGAAAGCAATCCGCGATGTCGTTAGTAACGGCGAGTGAACGCGATACAGTCCAAACCGAAGCCTTCGGGCAATGTGGTGTACGGACTACCCAACACGGACCTGGATCATACGTGAAGTCTCCTGGAACGGAGCGTGATACAGGGTGAAAACCCCGTAACGTATGAACCAGATCCTGGGGTTGTTCCAGAATAGCGGGGGTTGGATATCCCTCGTGAATTTCGCAGGCATCAACTGCGAAGACTAAACACTCCTCGAGACCGATAGCGAACAAGTAGCGTGAGCGAACGCTGAAAAGCACCCCGAAAAGGGCGGTGCAATAGGGCTTGAAATCAGTTGGCGATAGAGCGACGTGGCATACAAGGTCACTCGACGAATGAACTGGGAGCGATCCCGTAGTAAGACTCGAGTGAAGCCGATGTTACGTCGTGCGTTTTGAAAAACGAACCATGGAGTGCATCTGACTGGCGAGTCTAAGGGGTGAACCCCCGGAGGCATAGGGAAACCGATACGGCCGCAGTCTTTGACCAGGGCCACCGTCTTCAAGGGCGGGGAGCCAACCGGATGCGACCCGAAACCAAGTGATCTACGCCGGAGCAGGGCGAAGCGTGGCGAAAGCTGCGTGGAGGCCCGTTAGAGTTGGTGTCCTACAATACCCTCTCGTGACTCTGGTGTAGGGGTGAAAGGCCCATCGAACTTGGCAACAGCTGGTTCCAACCGAAACATGTCGAAGCATGACCTCTGATGAGATAGTTCGTGAGGTAGAGCGACCGATTGGGAATCCGGACTCCGAGAGGAGTTCGCTTCCCTGTCAAACTCCGAACTTACGAACGTCGTAGACTCAGGGAGTCCGGTGTGCGGGGTAAGCTTGTGCACCGTGAGGGAGACAACCCAGAGCCAGGTTAAGGACCCAAAGTGTGGATTAAGTGTGATTGAAGATTGTCTCGAGCCCTAAACAGCCGGGAGGTGAGCTTAGAAGCAGCTACCCTCTAAGAATAGCGTAACAGCTTACCGGCCGAGGTTCGAGGCGTCGAAAATGATCGGGACTCAAATCCACCTCCGAGACCTGGCGGCGTGTCGTATGACACGATTCCGTAGGTTGGCATACTGCATGGGTGGAAGCACGGGTGAGAACTCGTGTGGACCGTGCAGCAACGAAAATCATGGTCTCAGTAGCAGCGAGAGTCGGGTGTGAACCCCGACGGCCTTACGCGCAAGGGTTCCTCGGCACTGTCAATCAGCCGAGGGTTAGTCGATCCTAAGTCTATCCGTAATTCGAAATAGATGAAAGGGAAACTGGTTAATATTCCAGTACCTTCTTGCACCAAACGTCGACGCTTTAGGAAACACCGAGCGGGGCCTTCGCCCCGTCGAATCACCGAAATTCGTGGAAGCCGTAACGGCACGAAGCGAACGAATGGTGAGATAGAGAAATTCGGCGGTACCTAGAGCCCGTGAAAAGACAAGCAAGAAGCTCGTACCGAGATCCGACACAGGTGCGCTGGCAGAGCAAGCCAAGGCCTGTCGGGATCAACCGACGTTAGGGAATTCGGCAAGTTAGTCCCGTAAGTTCGCGATAAGGGATGCCTGCTCTTGACCGAGCAGGTCGCAGTGACTCGGACGCTCCGACTGTCTAGTAACAACATAGGTGACCGCAAATCCGCAAGGACTCGTACGGTCACTGAATCCTGCCCAGTGCGGGTATCTGAACACCTAGTACAATAGGACGAAGGACCCGTCAACGGCGGGGGTAACTATGACCCTCTTAAGGTAGCGTAGTACCTTGCCGCTTCAGTAGCGGCTTGCATGAATGGATCAACGAGAGCGTCACTGTCCCAACGTTGGGCCCGGTGAACAGTACGTTCCAGTGCGGAGTCTGGAGACCCCCAAGGGGAAGCGAAGACCCTATAGAGCTTTACTGCAGGCTGTCGCTGAGACGTGGTCGCTAATGTGCAGCATAGGTAGGAGCCATTACACAGGTACCCGCGCCAGCGGGCCACCGAGGCAACATTGAAATACTACCCGTTAGTGACTGCGACTCTCACTCCTGGCGGAGGACACCGGTAGCCGGGCAGTTTGACTGGGGCGGTACGCGCTCGAAAAGATATCGAGCGCGCCCAAAGATTTCCTCACGCGAGTCGGGAACTCGTGGAAGAGCGCAAGAGCAAACGGAAGTCTGACAGTGACATTCCCAACGAGTGTCGCTGACGCGAAAGCGTGGTCTAGCGAACCTACGAGGTTCATTCATGGGACCCGTAGATGACAGAAAAGCTACCTTAGGGATAACAGAGTCGTCACCCGCAAGAGCACATATCGACCGGGTGGCTTGCTACCTCGATGTCGGTTCCCTCCATCCTGCCTGTGCAGAAGCAGGCAAGGGTGAGGTTGTTCGCCTATTAAAGGAGGTCGTGAGCTGGGTTTAGACCGTCGTGAGACAGGTCGGCTGCTATCTATTGGGGGTGTTAAGGAACTTGACGTGAACGTTCGTATAGTACGAGAGGAACTACGAATGGGTGCCACTGGTGTACCGGTTGTCCGAGAGGGCAGATGCCGGGCAGCTACGCACCACGGGGTAAGAGCTGAACGCATCTAAGCTCGAAACCCACACGGAAAAGAAGTTCCACTGAGGACACTCGTAGAAGACGAGTTCGATAGACTCGGGGTGTACGCAACGAGGCAACGAGTTGTTAAGCCCGCGAGCACTAACAGTCCAAGCCACATTCATACGCACTGAGACCCGAGAACGGGTCCAGGCGCAAACTGGATTGCACGAACACATTGGTAAGACGGCCCGTCCGATATTGGTATGACAACGGTTCGATTCCGTTGATCGGCATTAAGGCGGCCAGAGCGGTGAGGTTCCACCCGTACCCATCCCGAACACGGCAGTTAAGCTCACCTGCGTTCTGGTCAGTACTGGAGTGAGCGATCCTCTGGGAAATCCAGTTCGCCGCCCCCACTCATACAGAGCCCACTGGACTTCGGTCCAGTGGGCTTTTTTCATTTATAGCGAGCGGCAATCGCTCGCGCACTGCACAGACAGCGACCGCTCCCTC
>NZ_JAMYJY010000160.1:0-5596 GCF_024136985.1 Haloferax sp. AB510 | reverse complement strand
GTCGAGTCTGGCGGGAAGACGAGCGCACGGACGACGACCGGCGAGGTGAGGGCGGGCGCATCGTCGTCGGCCGCGCGACCCGCCCGTTCGTCCTCCGAGACGCCACCGGGGAGATTCGGGTCCGCGTCCCGCCGGCCGGACACGTGGTGTTCGGCGGCGACGGAGACGACGAAGACGACGGAGAGACCGGCGTCGTCGCCCACGGCGACGAGGTCGCGGTCACGGGACGAGTCGCTCGCGACCGCGATGGGCGGCGACTCCTGACCGGGCCGCGGTTCGTCGTCCGCGCGGACACGACTTGACAATCCGGCAGAATCCTTATCGGGATGCCACCCGACGGGTTCGGCATGGCAAACCTGCTCTCGGACGACGAAATCGACGCACAACTCGGGTCGGATTGGGAACGCGACGGCGACGAAATCGTCCGCGTCTACGAGTTCGACGACTACCTCGACGGGGTGGCGTTCGCCGCCAGCGTGGGCGAGGTCGCAGAAGAGGAGTTCCACCACCCCGAGATAACGATTCGGTACCAGGAGGTCGAGGTCCGCCTCACGAGCCACGAGGAGGGCGGCATCACCGACAAGGACCTCCGGCTCGCCGACCTGTTCGACGACGAACTGTGAGCGACGAGGGGACCGCGACGCTCACCTACGTCTTCCGGGTCCGCTTCCGCCTCGATTCGGCCGGGGGCGTCGAGACCGACCCGCGGGAGTTCGAGACCACTGTCCGCGTCACGCCCCCACCGCCCGGCGAGGAGGGCTGGCTGCTGTTCCGTGACGCGCTCTGGCGGGGCGAGGTGAACGACGAACGCCACGCCCGCGACCTCGCGGCGTCGTGGCTCGACGTGCCCGTCGTCTCGTGTTCGTTCTCCGAACTCCGGGCCGACGAGGCGTCGCTGGACGCGTTCCGCGAGGCCGTCGCCGCGGACCTCGGCGCGTTCAACGCAGACTCGGTCCGCGAGGTGCTCCACAAGTACTTCGGGAGCGCGATTCGCGTCGAATCGGGCGGTTCCTGACGCGGGGGAAGACATTTATCCACGCCTGACGTACTGTATTGTCCGAATGGTCGCCGATGACTACGATTTCTGGCTGTTCGACCTCGATGGGACCCTCGTCGATGCCGAGTGGTCGTACACGCGTGACGTGTTCGACCGGGTCGGCGACCGACTGGGTCGTCAGTTCACGGACCGCGAAGCCGAGACCATCTGGCACGGTCTCGGCGGCGCGCGCGACCCGATGCTCCGCGAGTGGGGCATCGACCCCGCCGAGTTCTGGCCCGCGTTCCACCGCGAGGAAGACCCCGCAAAGCGAGCCGAAGTGACGTACCTCCACGACGACGCCGAGCGCCTCATCGAAGAGATTCACGCCGCCGGCCGGCCGGTCGGCATCGTCACGCACTGCCAGCAGTTCCTGACCGACCCCGTGTTGGACCACCTCGACGTGCGCGACTGGTTCGACGCCGTCGTCTGCTGTACCGAGGAAACGGGGTGGAAACCCGACGCCGCGCCGGTGCGACGCGCTATCGGCGAGCTGGGACTCGACGACCGGCTCTTGACCGACGGCGGCACCGCGGGCGTCCTCGCCGGCGACGGCGAAAGCGACATCGGGGCCGCGTGGAACGCCGGCTTGGACGGCATCCACGTCGAGCGCCACGGCCCGGAACACCGCGGACGCTGCGTGCTCGGCGAGTACCGCGTCGAGAGCTTCGACGACCTCGTTCGGTCCCGCTGAACGGGGCGATTCCGCTCGAAGCGGTGCTGCGACGGGAGCGGCAGTCCACAGAGAAGAACAGAGAAATCGACGCTCGGGGGGGGAGAGCGCTCAGGACAGCGTCTGCTCGGGCGTCGGCCGAGCGAAGATATCGCCGGTGCTCGTGACGGCGACCTGAATGTCCTCGTAGGGGAACCGGACTTCGATGCCGGGACGCTCTTCGGCCTCGACGACGGGTCGAAGCAGTTCTTCGAGCGCGTCGGTGTCGATGTACTCGTACAGTGGGGTTTCGATGGCCGAGAGCCCGCCGTAGGACTCGACGGCCTCGACGACGACGATACCGAGTTCCTCGTCGCCGAGCCACTGCCCGACGAGCTCCCAGTTGTCGTCGAGGCTGAACGTGGCTTCGGCGGCTGCGTCGGCGTGTTCTTCGAGCGCCTGCGTGACCGCGGAGGCGCCGACCGCGAGCGCTGAGTCGACGCTGTCGTCGTCGACGAGGCTCCGGACACGCTGGAGGACCGTCGCGAGGTCGCCGGGGCCCGCTTTCTGGACGTACTCGGTGACGCCGGCGGTCGAGGCGACGTCGGCGACCTCGGGCCACGATTTCGCCGTGAACAGGAGGATTGGGATATCGGCGTGTTCTTGCCGAACGGCTTTGACGAGCGGCACCCCGTTGGGGAGCACGAGCGAGTCGCTTACGACGCAGTCGACCGACTCAGCCGAGATGACACCGAGCGCCTCGGTCGCCGACTCGGCAGTCAGAAGAGAGACGGCGTCGAGTTGGCGGAACGCGGCTTCCGAGAGGGCGAGCATCTCGGGGTCGTCGTCGACGTGAAGGACCTTCAGAGGGCGGTTCATATACCAATTGTACACGCTACGCGGATAAAAACGTTCTACTTATTTTATACTTCAGCGGGAGATGAATATCTAAACGGACTACGGCCGGTTTCTAAAGGGTTACGGCGGCGTTCAGGCCCTCTCGAACCCTGTGAGGCCGGCAATCGCGTCGTCGATCGTCGCGAGCGCGTCGCGAAGCGAGGCGACGCCGAGTTTATCGATTCGGGCCGGGTTCGCGAGGACGGCGACCCGCTGTTTGCCGAGCGAGACGAAACCGAGCCCGAGCGAGTCGGCGGTGGCCCGAAGGCCGAGACCGGCGTCAGCGCGGCCGGCGGCGACCGCTCGCGCCGGACTCTCGAACGCTTTCGTCCCGCGGTCGAATCCCTCGATGGCCTCGACGAGTTCGTGTCTGGTCGTCCCGCGCTCGTTCGCGAGGGCGGCGACGGCGTTCCCGAGGTCGGTCCGCAGCCCGGAGTTCGAATCGCGGTTGACGAAGCTGAGGTCGTCGTCGACGAGGTCCGCGAGCCCGGACACCTCGTCCGGGTTGCCGTCGGGGACGACGAGGCCCCATTCGCGCGTCCACGAGCCGAGTTCGACCGCGTCGATTTCCTCGACTGCGCCGCCCTGGTCGCCCGCGACGACGGCCACGTCAGCGATTTCGTCCCTGAGTCGTCGCAGGCCCTCGCGGGAGCCGAACGGGAGATACCGCGGCGACGACACGCGGTCGAGCAGGCGCGAGAGCGCGGGGTCGTCCTCGCCGACGCCGAGCAGTTCCGGCGCGCGAACGTCGGGCGAGAACAGGTGGACCGTCACCGACTCGCCCTCGGCGAGGTACTCCACGTCGGCCGGAACCTCGACGACGCCGTCGGCCTCGACGAGGCTCGTCGTCGCTCCCGAGCCCTTGTCGACGGGGTAAACGAGCGTCTTTCCGTCGCCGTCGGCGACCAGTCCGACCGGCATGAGCCGCGTCCGGCCCTCGGCGTACCGCTCGCGGGTGGCCATCGTCCCCTCGACCGTCGCGGTCCGAGGCTCCGGGAGGCCGGCGGCGTCGCGGATTGCCGGCGCGACGAACGTCCGGAAGATGGTGAGCGCGGAGACCGGGTAGCCGGGGAGGCCGACGTAGGCGCTCCCCTCGCCGAGCGTGCCGACGAGCATGGGTTTCCCGGGCTTGACGGAGACGCCGTGCAGCAGGAGTTCGCCGCGCTCTTCGACGACGCGGTAGATGACGTCGACCGCGCTCGCGGACGTGGAGCCCGACGAGAGCACGAGATCGCACTCGTCGGCCGCCCGTCGGAGCAGGCGCTCCAGCTCCTCGTAGTCGTCGCCTGCGTGGGGGTAGAGCTTCGGGACGCCGCCGGCCTCTTCGACCCCCGCGGCGATGGTGTAGGAGTTCACGTCGTAGATTTCGCCCGCCTCCGGGCGGAGCTCTTCGCCCGGCCGGACGAGCTCGTCGCCGGTCGAGACGATGCCCACGGTCGGCGTCCCGCGGACCGGCACCTCGTCGACGCCGAGCGCCGACAGCAGACCGATTTCGCGCGGCGTCAGTCGTGTTCCGGGGCCGAGGGCGCGAGCGCCGGCGGCGATGTCGGTCCCGGCGGGCATCACGCTGTCGCCGGGGGCGACCGACGAGTAGACGACGAGCGAGCCGTCTCGCTCCTCGGTTCGCTCCACGATGACGACGGCGTCCGCGCCCGGCGGCATCACCGCGCCGGTGGAGATTTCGACGGCGGTTCCGGGATCGACCGCCACGTCCGGTTCGTTGCCGGCGTGGACCGCCCCGGCGAGGTCGAGTTCGACCGGCTCGGCCTCGTCCGCACCGAAGGTGTCGCGGGCGCGGACCGCGTAGCCGTCCATGCTCGCGCGGTCGAAGCCGGGCACGTCGAGTTCGGCGTCGATTCGCTCGGCGAGGACGCGGCCGCGGGCGTCTTCGAGCGCCACCGTCTCGGCGTCGGGCGTCAGGTCGAGCGACGCGATGGCCTCGCGCGCTTCCTCCGGAGAGGCGAGGTCGCGGAACTGCTTTCTCATGCAGACCACTCCCAGCCCTCGACGGCGACCGTGTCGCCCTCGTCGTAGCCCTCTATCTCCTCCGGGACGACGACCCACCCGTCCGCGAGCGCGACGCTGGAGAGGATGCCCGACCCGCTCGTCCGGGTCGGCTCGGCGGTCGCCTCGTCGCCCGACGTGTCGAGTTTGACGCGGGCGAACGTCCGCGTACCCGGCGAACTCGGGATTTTCCTGGTGAGCGTCGCCTCCTGCGTCGGCAGGGGACGCTCGGGGAGCGAGCCGACGTGCTTCAACACCGGCCGGAGGAACTGGAAGGCGTTGACGACGCAGGCGACCGGGTAGCCGGGGAGCATCACGACCGGCGTGTCCTCGACGACGCCGACCGCGACCGGGTGGCCGGGTTTGAGCGCGACGCCGTGGACCAGTACCTCGCCGATATCGTCGATGACCTCGGGGATGAGGTCGCGCTCGCCGACAGAGGACCCGCCGGTGGTGACGACCACGTCGTGGTCGAGGTCCGATTCGACGGCCTCGCGGAGCAGGTCGGCGTCGTCGACGACGATGTCGCGGTAGCTCGCCTCGCCGCCCCAGCGTTCGACCAGTCGGGAGACGGTCAGGCCGTTGGTCTCGATGACCTCGCCGGGGCCGGGGTCGGATTCGACGAGTTCCTCGCCGGTCGGGATGACCGAGACGTGGGGGCGTTCGAACACCGTCACCGCCTCGACGCCGACGGAGCGAAGCAGGCCGATGTCCGACGGGCGAAGCTCGTGGCCGGCCTCGAACAGCGGCGTTCCCTCGCGCACGTCCTCGCCGCGCTCGCCGACGTTCTCGCCCTCCGCGAGCGCGTCGAACACTTCGAGTTCGTCGCCGAGTCGTTCGGTGTGTTCGACCATCACGACGGCGTCGGCCCCGTCGGGCACGTCGCTGCCGGTGTGGACGCGGGCGGCCGTCCCCGGCTCGACCGGCCCGTCGACGATTCGGAGAACGTTCGGGGAGATTGGCGTACGTGACTGCGAGCCCGAACGGCATCGCGAAGAGGTAGCCAA
>NZ_JAMYJY010000015.1:0-50062 GCF_024136985.1 Haloferax sp. AB510 | reverse complement strand
CGCGGTTCTCGGCGAGGGTCTCCTCGGCCGCGTTCCAGCCGTTGACGTAGCCCTGATGGTGGGTGTCGTGATGCCACGTCAGCACCTGCTCGGAGATGTGCGGTTCAAGCGCGTCGTACTCGTACGGGAGGGGGTCAAGTTCGTAGTCTGACATTGGTGTTTGCAGTTAGACCGAGGGACTAGACACACATGTACTTTCGCTGAACGCGATTTACGTAGTGGATGTGATATGTATGCTAGCGGATGATTTCGGGACGCACGGCGCTCGGCTCACTCGTCGCTGCCGACCCGGGCGTCGTCGAGTTCGGCCTGTACTTCCCCCCACGACACCGGCGGTTCGAACGCGGCCAGCGTCGCCTCGAACGATTCGATTCGCGCCCCGTACTCGTCGGTCCACGACGGTCGGGCGAGGTCGTCGAGTCGTCCGCGGAGGCGTTCCACGCGGGCGTCGAGGTCGTCGAGTTCGGCGGCGGCGTCGCCGAGGCCGTCGCTTTCCGCGGCCGACTCGGGGGCTAACTTCCGCAGGTCGGCGAGCTCGGCTCGCACGTCCTCGACCAACAGGTCGGAGACGCGGGCGCGGAGCGCGGCGTTGTACCACTCGGCCGCGCGCTCGTCGCCAGCGTCCTCGGAGCCGCCGGCGTCGTCTTCGGAACCCTCCGCGTCGGCGACGGCCGCGACCCGGTCGGCGAGCCCGTCGAGCGACTGTTCGAGCGCCGCCACGTCGCCGTCGAGCCCGCGCCCGCGAACGTCGTGGTTCGAGAGCCATCGGTCGAACTCCTCGATATCGAGTTGTACGTTGTCCGCGTGCGTGGTGAGCGCCTGCGACTCGGACGCGACCTCCCGGAGCCCGAGCACGATGTCGTAGACGGGCCGGGGGTCGTCGCGCCAGTCGGAGAGCCCCTGTAGCTCTTCGCCGAGCGACTCGACCCGCTCAGTCGCGTTCGAGACCTTCGCCTCGAACACGTCGAGACGGGACCGGACGGCACCGACGGCCGCGTCGTCGCCGGCGGCCTCACGGGCGTCGTCGAGATCGATGGACGCGAGTTCGACCCGCGTCTCCGCGGTCGAGAGAATCATCGACGTGTCCGTGACCGCCGAATCGACGCCGTCGGCCGTCACCGTGCCGTCTTCGGTCACGTGGTCGAGCACCGCGCGAACGGTGTCGGGGTCTCGGGACTCGTCGGCGTCCACGACGCGCTCGACCGCCGCGGATTTCGACAGACCGACGATACGTTCGGGGCCGGTAGTTCCGTCCTGCTGGGCCATCGTGCGTACGTATCTCGGGACCCGTTATATTTTCTGTCGTCTCGATTACGTTCGCGTATATAGGTCTCTGTACAGATGTGTGCGCTAATATCGAACTATTTCGGCTCTTAGTGTTACGTTGAACTCTGATAGAACTAAAGTGGTATTATAAACGCATTTTATTTAAAACCGGGTCTGACCACGTGATGGCGCAAGATTCCAAGAAGTTGGCAGGCAGCGTATCACGTCGGCAGTTCCTCGTCGCATCGAGCGCGGCGGGCGTCGCGGGGCTCGCCGGTTGTTCGGGGCAGTCGAACCCCGAGACCGACGCGCCGGCGACCGAAGAAGAAGAGACGGACGCTCCGGAGACCACGACCTCGACTCCCGAGGAGACGAGCGAATCGAGCGCGCCGCAGATGCTCACCGCCGAGGGCTCCTCGACGGTGTATCCCATCGCGAACAAGGGAAGCTCCTACTGGAACTCCAACGCGCCGCCGAGCGACGGCGAGTACTGGGGTTCGAACGACGAATCTACCGTCCCCGGCTGGGACGAACTCGGCGCACCGGACATGCGTCTGGCCGACTACTTCGCATCCCTCTACGGCTTCGAGCCGACCGAGACGCAGGCGAACCCCGCGTTCGCAACGTCCATCGGCCTGAGCCACTCCGGGACGGGTTGTAAGTCCGTCCGCGACGGTCTCGTCGACATCGGTAACTCGTCGGGTCCGATCACGGCGGAACTCGGCATCAGCGAAGAAGAGCGCGACGCGAACTACGTGGACCACGTCCTCGGCCGCGACGGCCAGCCCGTCGTCGTCTCGAAGGACGTCTACGACGCAGGCGTGACGGAACTCACCGGCGAAGAAGTCCGCCAGATCTACCAGGACGAGATCACCAACTGGAGCGAAGTCGGCGGCCACGACCAGGAAATCTACGTGGTCGGCCGCGCGGAAGGCTCCGGGACGGACACCTCGTTCCGCCTCAACATGCTCGGCAGCGCCGACGCCTCGATGGAGGGCGTCGACACTCGTAAGGGTCAGAACCAGCAGGTTGCGACCGTCGTCCAGCAGAACGACGGTGCCATCGCGTACATGGCACTCGCCTTCACCGGCCCGGAGGTCCAGCCCATCGGTATCGAATTCGAGGGCACGCTCTACGCGCCGGACAAGAGCGCGGAGCACACCATCTTCGACAGTGACTACCCGCTCAACCGCGACCTCCACCAGTACACGACCATCACGGAGGACACCCCGAGCGGGACGGACATGCGCGAAGCCGCGTTCATGAACATGTTCCTGACCACGTTCGGTCAGAAGCTGTTCGTCGAGGACAACAACTACATCCCACTGCCTGACAAGGACCTTCAGTCCGAGAAGGACAAGCTTCCGAGCCAAGCGTAACGCGGCTCGGACGCGGTCGCGGTTCCTGAACCTCGTTCTTTCCATTCATCGACGCTCCAACCATGAACGTACTTCCAGACTCCGACGGTGCCGGCCTCCGAGCGGCGGCTCGGCGAGGGCTCCGGCGCGGTCGCGACTTCGTCGACGAGACGCCGCCGGACGCGCTCGTCACGGTCACGGTCGCGGCGGTGTCGCTCCTCGCGGCGTTCGCGGGCTTTCTGGCCGTCTCGTCGCTGACGGCCGTCCCGTTCGCGGTGTTCCTCGTCGCGACGGGCTACGGCTGGCTCAGACACCAAGAATTGACAGCGCGCGTGCTCACGCTGACGACGACGGTCTCGACCATCCTCGTCCTCGGGCTCATCCTCGTCTTCATCTTCGCGGAGGCGTGGCCGACCGTGCAGTACGCGACCGTGAACGTCTTCGGTATTCCGATTCCGGGTCTGCGGCTCTTCATCGAGACGCGCTGGAGCCCGGTGACGCCGCCGATTCAGTACTCGCTCGTCCCGATGATTCACGGGACGGTGCTCGTCACCATCATCGCGACGGCGGTCGCCGCCCCGCTGGGCGTGGCCGCGGCGCTCTTCCTCAGCGAAATCGCGCCGCGGACCGTCCGCGAGGTCGTCAAACCGGGCGTCGAGATTCTGGCGGGTATCCCGTCTATCGTCTACGGTTTCATCGGCTTCACCATCCTCAGCCCGTGGGCGGCCGACCAGTTCGACATCGTCGGCCAGGGCACGTACCTCTTCGTCGGCATCGTCGTCGGACTGATGGCGCTGCCGACGGTCGTCTCGGTCGCCGAAGACGCCCTCAACAGCGTCCCCGAATCGATGAAAAGCGGGTCACTCGCCCTCGGAACGACCGATTGGCAGACCATGACCTCAATCACCCTGCCGGCGGCCTTTTCGGGCGTCTCGGCCGCGGTCCTCCTCGGCGTGGGTCGCGCCATCGGCGAGACGATGGCCGCGACCGTGATGCTCCGCGGCAGCCCGGGGCTCACGAAGCCGCTGTACAACGTCTTCTACGGTAACGACACGCTCACGTCGCTCATCGCGGCGAACTACGGCGACGCCGACGGCCTCCAGCTCTCCGCACTGTTCGTCGCGGGCGTCATCCTGTTCGTCACGGTGCTGTTCCTCAGCATCGGCTCGCAGTACATCGAAGCGCGCATGCGCCGGAAGCTCGGAGGTGCCGAATAATGGCGAGCGCGACCGACACCGCGCTCGTCAGCGAGGACACCTCCGAGACCGAGGCGGTCGCCGCCGGCGCGGTGGGGCTGGCAGCGGTGCTGTTCGCCCTCTCGCTCGCGTCGGTGTTCGAACTCGTGACCATCACCGACCCCGTCGCGGGCGTGCCGATGGTCGCGCTCCTCGGCGGACTGCTGGTCGTTCTCGGCTTTGCCGTCGTCACCTTCGGTGTCGGCTCCCGACTCGGCTACGTCGCCACCGACCCCAGACCGACCGCCGGATTGGTCGCCTCGACTGCCTTCGGCCTCGTCTGGTTCGTCGTCGGCGGGTTGGTCGCCTCCCAGAGTCTCGGATTCGGGACGGCCGGATGGGTCATCGGAGCACTCGTTACCGGCGGGGCCGCGTTCGCGGTGAGCGCGTTCCCCCGCGAGGACATCGGCTCGACGCTCCCCGCTGGCGGGCTAGCCCTCTTCGCCGGTATCGTCTTCCTCACCGGCGTCATCGGCCCGTCGTGGGTCTGGAACCTCGGGTGGGAACAGCAGGCGTCGTTCAACGCCGAGTTCACGATTCCGGTCTTGACGGCGTTCTGTTCCCTGCTCGTCGGCTGGGCCGCCGCGAAGGCCTACGGCGGGTTCGGCGCACGTGGCCGTCACGTCGGCGCGTACGTCCTCGTCTACCTGAACGCCATCTCCATCATCGCGCTGCTGTTCCTCCTCGTCGCGTTCACGGTCCTGAAGGGTCTCCCGGGGCTGTTCAACGGATTCGCGTTCGGCGCGGGCGCGGGTCCCGAAGTGACGCTCGTCGGCCTGACGTTCTCGCTTCCCGTCTCGTGGCCGTTCGTGATGAACGGCGTCGCGCTTCTCAACGACGTGAACGGCGTCCTCCCGGCCATTGCGGGCACGATTTGGCTCGTCATCGGGGCGGTGCTGTTCGCCGTCCCGCTGGGCGTCGGCGCGGCCGTCTTCATCACGGAGTACGCCGACCGCGGGCGCTTCACGCAGGTCGTCGAAATCGCGACCAACGGCCTGTGGAGTACGCCCAGCATCGTCTTCGGACTGTTCGGTCTGGCGTTCCTCGTCCCGCGGCTCGGTAACCAGAAGTCGCTGCTGGCGGGGATGCTCACGCTCGGCTTCATGCTCCTCCCGCTCGTCGTCATCACGAGTCGGGAGTCGATGCTGGCGGTCCCTGACGAGTACCGCGACGCGAGCGCGGCGCTCGGCGTCACGAAGTGGCAGACGATTCGGAGCATCGTCCTCCCGGCGTCGCTCCCGGGTATCGTCACGGGCATCATCCTCGGTGTCGGTCGCATCGCCGGCGAGACCGCCCCGATTCTCCTGACGATGTCGGGGAGCGTCGCCCCGCCGGGCAGCCAGACGGTCGACGTGCTCGGCGGCTTCCAGTTCCAGTCTGCGCCGCCGTTCGTCACCAACCCAGAACTGATGCAGGCGACCTCGGCGCTTCCGTATCAGCTCTACTCGCTCATCACCGCGGGCGTCGGGCAGTCGTCGAACATCGGCGCTATCGACGAGTTCCGGTGGGCGACGGCGCTCATCCTGCTCGTGGTCGTCTTGGGCTTCTACGCAGTCGGCATCGCGACGCGGTACTACTTCCGGAGTAAACTTCAGCACGACTAACCATGAGTGAAACCAGACAGACGACGGACGACGCACAGGCGACGACGGACAGCGAACTCGCCGGCGGCGCGAGCCCCGGCACCGACCAGCCGCTCGAAGTCACGAGCGGCGAGACGCGAGAACGGACCCGCGAGGAGTGGGTCGAACACGAGTTCGAGGGCGAGGCGAAGCTCTCGGTCTCCGACCTCGACGTGTACTACGGCGACGACCACGCGCTGAAGGGCGTCTCGATGGAGATTCCCGAGAACAGCGTCACGGCGCTCATCGGCCCCTCGGGCTGTGGGAAGTCGACGTTCCTCCGGTGTCTCAACCGGATGAACGACCGCATCAAGGCCGCGAGCATCGACGGCTCGGTCCAACTCGAAGGCGAAGAAATCTACCAAGACGGCGTCAACCTCGTCGAACTCCGCAAGCGCGTCGGCATGGTGTTCCAGTCGCCAAACCCGTTCCCGAAGAGCATCGCGGACAACATCTCCTACGGCCCGCGGAAGCACGGCGACCTCGACACCGGCCTGCTCGCCAACCTGCTCGGCCGGAGCGACGACGACGCGGTCGACGAACTCGTCGAGCGCTCCCTGCGGCAGGCGGCGCTGTGGGACGAGGTACAGGACCGACTCGACGACAACGCCCTCGGACTCTCCGGCGGCCAGCAACAGCGGCTCTGCATCGCCCGCGCGCTGGCGACCGACCCCGAGGTGCTCCTCATGGACGAGCCGGCGTCGGCGCTCGACCCTATCGCGACCTCGAAAATCGAGGACCTCGTCCACGACCTCGCGGAGGAGTACACGGTCGTCATCGTCACGCACAACATGCAGCAGGCGGCGCGCATCTCGGACCAGACGGCGGTGTTCCTCACCGGCGGCGAACTCGTCGAGTACGGCGACACCGACCAGGTGTTCGAAGACCCCCAGAGCCAGCGCGTCGAGGACTACATCAGCGGCAAGTTCGGATAGTCGACGCCGGACCCAGACCGGTCGGCTCGACCCGGACAGACCGCCGAACCGCCCGCCTGTCCCCGCAGCGGGCGTCCCGACTTCGACCACGCGACGTGACGACGACGTTCGACGATCTGCGGCCGTCGAAGCCGGACCATCGGTCGGCGGCGCTCGCTTCTCACCAGTCGAGCCACCCGCCGAGGCGGGGTCGGCGTCACCGCGGAACTGGCATGCAGACAACACAAACTCAGACAGCCAACACAATGGAGACACGCAAGATACAGCAGGTCAGCAACGGGACGTTCACCGTCTCTCTCCCCCGAGAGTGGGCGGACGGCGAGGGTATCTCCGCCGGAACCGTCGTCAACCTCCACACGCACCTCGACGGGATGTTAGTCGTACAGGCTCCCGAGTGCGAGGACGATTCGTCGATGCAGTTCACGGTAACTGTCGGTGGGAGCGACCCGGACGGCGGGGGCGACACAGGCGATTCCCTCGAACAGACGCTCCGAGCGGCCTACGCCGCCGGGTCGAAACAGGTCGTCATCGAGGCCGACGGGACGTTCGACGCCGAACAGCGACAGGCCGTCAGGCGGGTCGCACGGAACCTCGTCGGCGTAACCATCACGGAGGAGTCGGATACCGCCGTCACGGTTCGGAACGTCCTCGACGCGAACGAGGTCTCCATCCGCCAGTCGGTCCGACAGCTCCAGTTCGTCGCCGTCTCGATGCACCGCGACGCGACCGCCGCGCTCACCGGTGCCGCCCCCCTCGACGGCTTCGCGGAGCGGGACAACCGCGCCGACCGCCTGTTCGCTATGGTCGACCGGCACTTCACCCGCGGGCTCGACCGCCTCGACGAGGTGGACGCCCTCGGCGAAACGCGCCCGGAACTGTTCCGCCTCCACACCGCGGCCCGCGAGTTAGAGCGCGTCGCCGACCAGGCCGAGCGAATCGCCGCCGTCGCGTCGGCGGTCTCCGACCCCTTTCCGCCGGCGGTCGCCGACGAGGTGTCCGAACTCGCCGAGCTGATTCCGGAGGCGCTCGAAGCCGCGGTGCAGGTCGCGCTCGAAGGCGACAACCCCGACGCGGCGCGGGAGGCACTGGCGGCGCGCGACCGAGTGTGCGAGGACCTCGCGGGCGTGGAGCAACGGCTGTTCGAGGACGTGGACGCCGACGCCGATTACCGGTTCGCGCACGCGCTCCACGCGCTCGAACGGACGGCCGAGCACGCCGGCAACGTCGCCGAGGTCGGGCTCAGGACGGCGGTCCGGACCCGCAACATGGACGAGCGCCCGGCCCGAGAGGGCGGAAACGAGTCCGCGGGACACTCCCAGAGCGCGTAGAGCGTCTGTTCGGCGGCCGTACTGGTTTTCACCACTCGAGGAGCGTTCGAAGACGAGGAATCGGTCGATACGTCTGTCCACGGTCAGCGAAGTAGGTCCGCGTCCGACGTTTGCCGTCGACGATGAACCGAAGACGGTCCCGTACCGTTCGGTTCCGCAGGTGGAACGAACTGGCGGGGTCGAACACCAGTCCGCGCGCGTCCCTCCGACACCGGCCGCGGATGAGTCGCTGTTCGAGGTTCGCGAGGTCCGCGTCGTGCCAGTGGACGAGGACGCACGCAGGTTGGCCGTCAGCCGGCGTCACGTCGTCCGGCGGCGTCAACCGGAGCCGACCGTCGCGGACGGTCGCAGACGAAACCGGCCAGCTACGGGGATACCCCGCGTCGTCGGTGACGGTCGCGACCATCTGGTCGTAGGTTTCTGCCTCTCCGCTGTCGATGCCGGCCGCGTTCCACGTCGGCACCGTCGTCGTGCCATCGGTCGGCCGCTCGTCGATTGCAGTCGGTCGAATCTCGATGAGGATTCGGAGCCCGTACCAGTCCAGAAGCAACAGTCCGAGCCGCGTCCCGAGGAAGTCGGCAGCCTCGACCATCGCCCGCCGTTTCGGTGACGGCGGTTCGTCGCGGATGAGCCGCTCGACGACGGCGGTGTTCGCTTCCAAGTCTGCGTCTCGAACAGTCGCCCGCCCGGTCACGTGCAATCGACCCCCACCTTCGCGGAGCAGGAGCGACACCCGCGGATTGGCCGCCGCTTGCTCGGCTTTCCCCGCGAATGCCGGCGCGGCCGTTACGACGACGACCTCCCGTTCGCGGTCGAAAAAGGGTGTGACCGGCACCACCGCCGGGCGGTCGTCGCGAGCCGTCGCGAACTCGGCCGTCAGCGAGTCATACACGGCGTCTCGAATCCGCTCGGTCGCGGACGACACCGTCACGGACGCCTCCGGGGGCGCGGCAATCGTCTGGTCCTTTCCGGAGTTTTAGTGGGAACCCAGCGCCGTGGCCAACGGTCAGTCATCCAGTCCCCAGCCGCTCGTTCGCAGTCCTCGGAAGGTCGACCGCAGTCCGCGCTCGGCCTCGCCGGGGTGTGGGAGTCCCAGCCGAAACGCGATCTCGTCCTGCCGCTTCGGCGGGTCGAACAGTTGTGGCTCAGATAGCCCCCAGACAGCCGGCGGCGGCGCTCCGGCCCCCGTTCGCTCGACGATACCGCCGACGGCTCGGCGGGCTGCCTCGTTCGCGCTCTCCATGGTCGCCAAGTCAGTGTCTGTGCGGACGTAGTCGGCCGCCAACACGAGGTTCGGCGCGTCGGTCACCGCAGGGGGCCGGTGTCGGAGCGAGCCGACCGTGTTAATCAACAGCGGTTCGTGGTTCTCCATGCCGTCGCCGGTGTCGACGATTGCGGGGTCGAGTACCCAGTCGTACAGGTACTCGGTCGAGAGCCGCTCCGCATCCCGGTTGAGGTGAGCCGTCAGTTGGTGCCAGACCTCGGTTTTGATCTCCTCGCGGCTACACTCGCGGGCCGGCTTGTCGTACACCGCTCCCGGAGTCTCCCAGTCCGAGATAATCGCGGAGAGGACCCCCTGAATCTCGCCGTCGGCGCACGTCTCGATGTCGAACGGGCCGTCGTCCCAGAACTGACGCTGCGAAATCGCCGTCAGCGCCCACGGGGAGTCGGTGTACGCTTGATGGCCGCGCGCGAGCGGCAGGTCCTCGGTGAGATAAAACTGAATTCCGTTCATCCAAGCGGTGTCGAGTCGCCCGATGGACCCGAGCGAGGGGGCCGCCAACCGGAGTTCCGGCGTCACCAACGAGGCCATTACCTCGACCGGAAGCGCCGCCACGTAGTAGTCCGCAGTCACTCGTTCCCCGCCGGCGAGTTCGACGCCGGTAACGCGACGGCCGTCGGAGTCGAGTTTCGCAACCGGCGACTCCGTGCGGATAGACACGTCCAGCGATTCCAGGTAGGACTCCCACGGCGTAATCCAGACCTCGCTCGTCGGACCGTTGAGCACCGCCTCGGTCGGCCGGTTGGGGTCAATCTGATCGAGCATCAACTGCGCGTATATCTGTCCGATAGTGCGGGCGCTCCCGCGCTGGGGTTTCAACGCGACGAGCGCCTGCGTGCTCTCGGCGAGATGCTTGCGGTAGGCCGGCGACTGCGCCTCCGCGTCGACGAACTCCCACCACGACACGCGGTCGAGTTCCCGTTCGCGGCGCGCCCGACAACTCGTCAGCAACACCAGCAGACGCCGGAGGAAGTAGTTCGTCTCGGCGGGGGTGATTTCGCCGCCACCGATTGTCGGTTTGAGCGCGGCAACCCACTCCGCAATCGTGTTCGGCGTCCGCGTCTCGGAGCGCATCTCTTCGCCCGTCGTCGTCGCGATGAGCGTTTCGTCCGTCTCGACGAGGTTGTCCGCGACCGTGTCCCCGGACGGCCGCGGGATTCGGCCGAGCGTGTCGCGGAGATTCCGATAAAACCCCGGAAAGAACCGAAATCCGTGTTCTGCCGGCAGTAAATGGCCGTCGTCACCAGAGGGGATCGAAAAGCTCCGTGCTTTCCCGCCCAGTCGCGATTTGGCCTCGTACACGGTCACGTCGAAGCCGCGTTCCCCGAGTTCGTGCGCCGCGCTCAGCCCGCCGACCCCTCCCCCGAGAACAGCGACTCGAAAACTGCCTGCTGACATACGCTACTCGTGGCGCGAGACGGAATAATTATTTGCAATATCGAAGTATCTGCCCGCTCAGCGGGCGAGAGCCGCGGCAGACCCTCCCCGTGACGGAAAAGAGGGTGACGGGCGCGAGAGCGGCGGGAGCGTCGCTACAACGTGGTCGTGTCCTCGGGAACCGACGTCCAACACCGATTCCGAGCGTTGTCAGCGGAGACGAGTGGGGTATCAGAACAGAGGGGTATGTTCGCGAGTCGATAGACGAGATCGTCGTGGCTCACGTAGTATCCCGACGGAATCGACGCATCGTGCTCCATGCGGTCGTAGTACGGGAGGTCCTCCAGCGCGGCCGCGACAGCCGCGTACTCGTCTCTGTCCAGTCGGAAGTCCATCAGACTGTAGGGTTCTCGTCGGGTCACCCGGTCAAGCGCTCGCTGTATCAACTCCGCTCCATCGAGTCGTTCGTCCGAGGCGGGAACGACCTCCGCGGCTTCCGGTGACGAGATGTGCATCACCGTGAGCACGCCCCCGTTGACCCCTTCGACGTTGAGACAGCCGCTCAGCGCGGCGACCGAACCGAGCCCGAGCGTTGCAAGTAGCGACCGCCGATTCACGACGCTGTAACTCCGACGAAATCACATCACTGTTCCGGTGCTCGGCGCGCTCCGACCGGACCGCACGCTCCACGCGGACCGGCCAGTTCACACGTCCTCGGGAACGAGGTTCGTCAGTGCGCGGTCGCCGAACAGGACGACGAGCGCCGCGCCGACGAGGTTGAAGACGAGGTCGAGCGCGGTGTCGACCCGGCCGTAGGAGACGAGCACGGGGTCGATGCCGAGCGCGTCGGCCCCGCGGTGGATGGCGTACTCCGCGAGTTCCCAGAGCACGCCGGCGCAAACCACGGCCGCGAGGACGCGCGTCGAGGGGTCGCGGCCGCGACGGCGCGAGAGGACGTGGACGACCCCGCCGAGAATCGTCGCCGAGTGGGCGTGAGTGAGGTGGTCCCACCACCACACGTCGTCGTAGGGGCCGAGCATCCCGACCGAGTGAGTCAGCATCGCCGATTCGACGTAAAGACGCTGCCACGGGCGGAACTCGACGCCGACCAGTCGCTCGACGGCGTCGGGGAGGTACGTGCCCGCGAGCCCGAACGTGGCGTTCACCATCGCCGCGGGGTTGCGGCGGCGGAGCCCTGCCAGAAACACGACGACGATTGCGTATCTGATTCCGTCGTCCGGTTCCGGCCACGCCCTCGAATCGCTCGTCTCGGTCACGATTGTTCTCACGGAGACTGTCGTCGGCTTCGGGTAAAAGCGTTGACAGCCAGCAGCGACCGGTCCGCGTCCTCAGACGACGGACGAGAGCGCGTCCATCACGCGGTCGACCTTCTCCATGTCGGCGTTGTAACCCATGTGGCCGACCCGGAGGATGTCGTCGGCGAGGTCGGCGAGACCGGTCGCGAGGACGATGTCGTGTTCGGATTCGAGTTCCGCCTGGATACGTTTCGCCTCGCCGGGGAGGTGGAACGCCGTCACCGTCGGGGAACTGCGCTCAGCGTCGGGGTAGAGGTCGAGTCCAAGGTCAGTCCCGCGTTCGCGGCAGTGCGCGGCGGCCTCCTCGTGGCGCTCGTAGACCTCGTCGAGACCCGCTTCGAGGAGCATCGACAGCGACTCGTCGAGGGCGGCGACGTTCGCGCCGAGGTGGGTGTACGGGAAGCCCTCGCTCGTGTCGCGCCACGGCAGGAGGTTCGTGTAGAGTGAGTCGGGATCGCGCTCCTCGATGACCTCCCACGCGCGGTCGCTGACGGCGGCCGTCGTCAGCCCCGGCGGCGAGCTAAACGCCTTCTGGGACGCGCCGAGGTTGATGTCGATGTGTTCGCTCGGGACGGGCGTCCCGCCGAGCGATGAGACGGCGTCGACGATGGTCAGCACACCGTGGTCGGAGAGCAGTTCGAGCACCGGCTCGATGTCGTTGAGCGTGCCCGTCGGCGTCTCGCAGTGGACCATCGTGGCGACCTCGAACTCCCCATCGTCGAGCGCCGCTTCGACGCCAGCGAGGTCGAGCGGGTCGGTGTAGTCGGCGCCGACGACGGTCGGCTCACCGCCGTAACTCTCGACGAAGTCCGCGAAGCCGTCGCCGTAGAGTCCGTTCGAGACGCAGAGCACGCCGTCGCCGGGGGTGACCGTGGAGGCGATGGCGGCTTCGAGACCGAGGATACCCTCGCCGCCCATGACGACCACGTCGTCGTCGGTGTCGTAGACGCGCCCGAGTTTGTCGCAGACGCCGTCGTAGGTGTCGAAGAAGGACTGCTCGATGTCGGGGTTCGGCATCGGCTCGCTCAGCCGGTCGCGGACCCGCGGCGGAACGGCCGTGGGGCCGGGTGTCATCAGCATGGATTCCCGTTACGAACAGAGCGTCTTAGCAGTACGGCATCCGCGGTGGGTGTCCGCCCACGGCCTGCTCGTCGGGGGCGGCGGTCAGCGGACGTGGCCAGCAGTCGGCGGACGTAGCCGGCAGATGCGGCCGGCGGGCACGACCGTCCGGCTGGCAGCGGACGGGAAGGCACAAAAGCGCCCTCGCCGTCACCCACGTGTATGGGCAAACTCTCACCTGCGGACCTCGACCGCTACGTCTTCTCGCGGACGGGGCCCCCAACGACGACCTGCTCGTCGGGGCCGGCTACGGCGAGGACGCCGCCGCCGTCGCTACCGACGAGGGGACGATGGTCGTCAGCACCGACCCCATCTCGCTCGCCGCCGAACGCATCGGCACGCTCGGCGTCGCCATCGCCAGCAACGACGTGGCCGCCTGCGGGGGCGTCCCCGAGTGGCTCGTGAGCACCGTCCTCCTCCCCGAACCGGACGTGGACCTCCTCGACGACATCACCGACCAACTCGACGCGGAGGCGAGCAGACTCGGCATCAGCATTATCGGCGGCCACACCGAGACGGTCGCCGGCCTCTCGCGCCCGCTCCTCTCGCTTACCTGTATGGGACCGACCGACCGATACGTCCCGACGAGCGGCGCGGAACCCGGCGACGCGGTGATCCTCACCAAAGGGGCCGGTATCGAGGGCACCGCCGTCCTCGCCACCGACTTCCGCGCCGACCTCGATGCCGCCGGCGTCGACGCCGAGACGGTCGACCGCGCCGCGGGCTTCTTCGACGACATCAGCGTCCTCCCCGAGTCCGCGGTGCTCGCCGCCGCCGCAACCGCGATGCACGACCCGACCGAGGGCGGCGTCCTCAACGGACTGGTCGAACTCGCCTGTGCCTCCGGCGTCCGAATCGAGGTCGACGCCGACGACGTGCCCGTCCACCCCGAGACGCGGGCGCTCTGTGACGCGATGGGCGTCGACCCGATGCGGATTCTCGGCTCCGGGGCGCTCCTCGCGGCGGTCGCCGGCGACGAGGCCGACGAGGTTCTCGCCGCGCTCGACGACGAGGGAATCGAGGCGACGGTCGTCGGAACCGTCGAAGCGACTGGAGACGGCCCGGGTGCAAACGCGGCCGGAGACACCGACGTTGGTTCGGACGCGGGCGTCGTCTACGACGGGACGCACTACGCCGACGGCGTTGAAGACGACATGTACGACCTCTGGGACTGAGCCGAACGCGAGTCGCCGACCTACGCTGCCCCCGCCGACGCCGGCCGAACCCAATACAACTTTGACTACTGAAGATGCACTTGTAGACATGACTGCCGAACGCCCGTCTCGACTCGCGAGCGACCCGCCGGAAGCGCCGTCCACGACGCGGACCGCGGTGACCAGATGAGAGGCGTCGTCGTCGCCGGCACGGCCTCCGGCGTCGGGAAGACGGTCACGACGCTCGCGGTGTGCCGCGCGCTCGAACGCGAGGGGTACGCGGTCCAACCGGCCAAGGCCGGCCCCGACTTCATCGACCCCTCGCACCACGCCGCAGTCGTCGGGAAGCCGTCGCGGACGCTCGACCCGTGGCTCGAAGGCGAGGACGGCATGCGCCGGACCTACGCCCGTGGTGAGGGCGACATCTGCGTCGTCGAGGGCATGATGGGCCTCTACGACGGCGACACCTCGACGGCCCGCGTCGCCGCCCTCCTCGACCTCCCCGTCGTCCTCGTCGCGGACGCGAGAGCCGGGATGCAAAGCGTCGCGGCGACAGCCTACGGCTTCCGGACCTACGCGGACCGGATGGGCATCGACGCCGACGTGGCCGGCGTCATCGCCTCCCGCGCTCACGGCGGCCGCCACGCCGAGGGCATCCGCGATGCGCTCCCCGAGGAACTGCCGTACCTCGGTCGAATCCCGCCGAGCGACGACCTCGAAATCCCGGAGCGCCACCTCGGGCTCCACCTCGGCGACGAGGCCCCGCTATCCGACGAGGCGCTCGACGCCGCGGCCGAGGGCATTCGCGCCGACGCGCTCGCGGAAGTGGCGCGGGAACCGGAGTGGAACACCGAGGGGTTCGAAGCGGGCATTCGAGCCGAGCCAGTTCAACCCACGAGTTCGGACGGTCCGACGGTCGCCGTCGCCCGCGACGAGGCGTTCTGTTTCGTCTACCCCTCGACCCTCGACAGACTGGAATCGCTCGGCACCGTCTCGTACTTCTCGCCGGTCGCCGGCGACGACCTCCCCGACTGCGACGGCGTCTACCTCCCCGGCGGCTACCCCGAGCGGTTCGCCGCGGACCTCGCGTCGTCGCCGACGCTCCCGGCGCTTTCCGACCGCGCCGCCGACGGCCTCCCGGTGTTCGGCGAGTGCGGCGGCCTCATGGCGCTCACCGAGTCGCTGACGACGACTGACGGCGACACCCACGAGATGGCCGGTATCCTCCCCGCCGACGTGACGATGCGGGAGCGCTATCAGGCGCTCGACCACGTGGAACTCCGCGCGACCGACGGGACGCTGACCGCTGACGCGGGCGAGGCGCTCCGCGGCCACGAGTTCCACTACTCGTCGGCGGACCCGGCGACCGACGCCCGGTTCGCCTTCAACGTGGAGCGTGGGACCGGCATCAACGGCCGCGAGGGACTCACCGAGTACCGAACCCTCGGGACCTACGCGCACGTCCACCCCGAGAGCGGGGCGTTCGACCGCTTCGTCTCGCGGCTGACGGACTGACCGCGGCGAGAGCGCGGAGCGTGAGAGCGCGGGCGACGGGGCGGCGAACCTCTATATACCAAGCCGCGACAAGCACCGACCGACGACCGACCAACGCGGGGCGGACCGGACCGATTCGGTCCGCGCCGACCCGACTGCGACACCGACTTCGAACTCACTACGATGACCGACGAACCCGACGGAACCACCGAGACAGACGACGAGACCACCCCCGACTCGGTTCGGGCGAACACCCCTGGCCGCGGCGTCCGCCCCGAAGCGGCCGCCATCGAACCCGCCGCGCCCGACGACTTCGGCCTCGTACAGGTGTGGTGGGGCGACGGCAAGGGGAAGACCACGGCCGCGATGGGCATGGGCTTCCGTGCCGCCGGCCACGGCTATCGCGTCCACATGCTCCAGTTCCTGAAGGGTGGCGCGGACTCCGTCGAGGCCGTCCGCGGGGAGTACAACGCCATCGCGGCGATGCCCGGCTTCTCCTTCGAGAACCTCGGCCACTACGGCTGGGCCGGCATGGCCGACGGGAGCGACGACGCCGACCACGAGGCGCAGGTCGCCGCCGGCCTCGACCGGGCGCGCGAACTCATCGACGCCGCGGCCGACGCCGACCTCTCGAACCCCCTCGACCTCGACGGCCCCCCCCGAGGACGGCGTCCACTTCCTCATCATCGACGAGCTTCTCTACGCCGTCGCGATGGGGCTGCTCGACGAGGAAGACGTGCTCGACCTCGTGGAACGAAAGCCCGAGAACCTCGAACTCGTGTTGACCGGGAGCCACGAGAAGCCGACCTACCTCTCCGACGCCGCGGACCTCGTGACCAACGTCCGAAAGGAGAAACACCCCATCGACGCCGGCCAGCGCGCGAGAAAAGGAACGGAATACTGAACCGCGTTGATGCCGGCTCAGCGCCGACTCAGAGCCGTCGGGCGATGTCCAGCGCCTCGTCGGTCGGCACCGGCTCGTCGAGCGACCGGAGCGTCTCGACGAGCGCCGCGACCTTCGTTTCGTCGGGGTCGTCGCCGACCCGCTCCAAGAGCCGACGGGCCGCGCCGGTCCCGCTCTGCGGGCCGAAGTAGAGCGTCCGCGACCCGCCGAAGACGGCCGGGTCGAACGGCTCGAACGTCGCCGGGTCGTCGAGCATCGCCGCCGTGTGGAGCCCGGACTCGTGAGAGAACACGTCCGCGCCGAGCACCGATTTCTCCGCCGGCACCGACTCGCCGAGCGCCGTCAGCACGTCGTTCGCCCGGGGGATGAGCGTCGAGGGGTCGAGCGCGGGGCGGTTCACGGCGCGGCTCGTCTCGGCCGCGACGACGAACTCCTCGACGGGGACGTTGCCGGCGCGCTCGCCGATACCGCCGACCGACACGTCAACTTTCTGCACGTCGTGAGCGACCGCGGTGAGCGCGTTGGCCGTGGCGACGCCGAGGTCGTCGTGGAAGTGGACCCCGAGGCGGGTCGGGTCGGCGTCGAGGTCGTGGAGGAACGACGACACCTCGAACGGCGTCTTCGAGCCCACGGTGTCCGCGATAGTGAGGTACGTCGCGTCTATCGAGTCGAACAGGTCGTCGAGGAACGTGGGGTCGGTCCGGAAGCCGTCCATCGCGGTGAAGTGGACCTCAAGCCCGGTCTCGATCGCGGCATCGACCGTCTCGCAGACGAGCGAGCGCAGTTCGTCCTCGTCTTTCCCGAGCAGTTCGGTCCGCTGTCGCTCGCTGGTCGGCGCGAACACGTCGATGACGTCGACGCCGGCGTCGACCGCGGCCTCGACGTCCTTCGGGACGGCGCGGGCGATGCCCGTCAACTTCGTCTCCACGTCTACGGCGTCGCATACGTCGCCGGTCTGTGCGCCCGCGATGGGGAAGCCGACCTGCACGTAGTCGACGCCGAGGTCGTCGAGGGCGCGCACCGCCGCGACTTTCTGTCCCGTCGTGTAGGACGTGCCGGGTCGCTGTTCGCCCTCGCGGCAGGTCACGTCGAGGAGGACTGGCTCCGCGGCCGCCATTCAGACCCCTCCCGCGCGCCGGAGCGCGTCGATGGCCGCGTCGTCGTAGCCGAGCGACGAGAGAATCGCCTCGGTGTGCTCGCCGAGCTTCGGCGGGTCGGTCGATTCGGGGCGGTCGAAGCCGCTGGCGACGACGGGAAACCGCGGGACGCTGACCGACCGCGACGTTCCCTCAGCGGTCTCGACCTCGGTGAAGAAGTCGGTCGCCCGCAGGTGGGGGTCGGCGGCGACCTCGTCCATCGAGTTCACCTTGGCGACGGGGACGCCGACCTCGCGCAGACCGGCGACGAGGTCGTCCGCCGGGTAGGTCTCGCATTCGGCGCGGAGCAGGTCCATGAGCTTGTCGAGGTTCTCCCGGCGGCCCGGGAGCGTGTCGAACCGGCCGTCCTCGTGGAGGTCGAGGCCGAGTGCCTCGCAGAGCGCGGTCCACTGGCGCTCGCCCGAGGGGCCGATGAACACCCACTCGTCGTCGGCTGTCTCGAACACGTCGTAGGGTGCCCAGTTGGGGTGCGACGCGCCCATCGGACCCGGCACATCGTCGTAGGCCTCGGTGTACGCGAGCCAGTAGCCCATCATCGAGACGGTGGACTCGAACAGCGGCGCGGTCACCTTCGATCCCTCGCCGGTCCGGTCGCGGCGGTAGAGCGCCCCGAGGACCGCTATCGCGCCGTAGAACGACGCCGCCATGTCGGCGATGCTCGTGCCCGACCGGACCGGGGGCATCCCCTCGTGGCCGGTGACGCTCATCAGCCCGGACAGCGCCTCGGCGATGGGGTCGAGCGCGGGGTACGACTCGTAGGGGCCGGGGTTGAACCCCTTGATGGAGCAGTAGACGAGGCCCGGATGCGTCTCTCGCAACTGCTCGTAGCCGATGCCGAGTCGTTCGGCGGTCCCCGGCGCGTAGTTCTCGACGACCACGTCGGTCTCGTCGAGCAGGTCGAAGAACGCGTCGAGCGCCGCGTCGGACTTGAGGTCGAGCGTGATGCTCCGCTTGTCCCGGTTGACGTAGTTGAACGAGCTGTTTCCGACCGGCGACGACCCGCGGATGAGATCGCCGCCCTTCGGGTGTTCGACCTTGATGACGTCCGCGCCGAGGTCGGCGAGGAGCATCGAACAAAACGGCCCGGCGATGATGTGGCCGAGTTCGAGGACGCGAACGCCGTCGAGCGGGAGCCCGGATGTCGCCGACGCGGTCGCAGAGTCGGTCGCGTCCGCGGTAGTCTCGGCACTTTCGGCGCTCTTGGCGCGCTCGGCGCTGTCGCCGCTCATGGAGTGACGCCCCCGGTCCCCGCGGGCGACGACGAGCGCTCGCCGGCGCGCTCAGAGCCGAAGAGTATCGTCTCGCCGTCCTCACCGAAGACGAAGGCGTCGGCGAGGTCGAACGACACGTCGAGACGGTCGCCCGCGACCGCGTCGTCGACGGCGTCGCTCACCACGTCGAAGGGGGTGCCGTCTTCGAGGCGGCCGTGGACCACGGACTCGGTTCCGAGGGTTTCGACGACCTCCACGTCGACAGAGAGCCGACACGCCCCGGCGGAGCCCACGTCGAGATACTGCGGCCTGATGCCGAGTCTGACGCGACCGGCGGGCGAGACGTCGACGCCGGCAGGGAGCGAAAGCTCGAACCCGGGGCCGACGAGTGCGGTCCCGCCGTCTCGCTCCTCGACCGCGCAGTCGACGACGTTGGTCGAGGGCATGCCGATGAACTGCGCGACGTACTCCGAGTTCGGGTAGTCGAACAGCTGTTTCGGCGGGTCGACCTGCGCGAGTTCGCCGTCGCGCAGGAGGACCACCTGGTCGCTCATCGTCATCGCCTCGGTCTGGTCGTGGGTGACGTAGACGACGGTGGTGTCGAGCTCCTGGTGGAGCCGCTGAATCTCGACGCGGAGGTCGGATTTGAGCTTCGCGTCGAGGTCGGACATCGGCTCGTCCAGAAGCAGCACGTCGGGGTCCTGCACGAACGCGCCGCCGAGGGCGACGCGCTGTTGTTGGCCGCCGGAGAGTTCGGCGGGCATCTTCTCCAACTGCGCCTCGATTTGGAGGACTTCGGCGGCCTCGTCGATGCGCTCGTCGCGTTCGGCCTTCGGAACGCCGTGAATCTTCAGGCCGTAGCCGATGTTCTCGCGGACGGACATGTGCGGGTAGAGCGCGATGGACTGGAACACCATCGAGACGTTGCGCTCCTGCGGCGGGAGGTCGGTCACGTCCTCGTCGCCGAACGAGACGGTGCCCGAGGTGGGCGTCTCCAATCCGGCCAACATGCGCAGGGTCGTCGTCTTCCCGCAGCCCGAGGGGCCGACGAAGGTCGTAAACGAGCCTTCGGGGATATCGAGGCTGAGGTCGTCGACGGCGACGTGCGTGTTTCCGAGGGTGCGAAACTCCTTTCTGACGGTGTCGAGGTGGATGCTGGTTGCCATTATTCGAGGCCTCCAACGCTGAAGCCCTGGAGGAGGTATCGTTGCAGGAACAGTGCGATGAGGAACGGCGGAATCGAGATGAGAAGCGAGACGGCCATCGTCTCGCCCCAGCCGATGCTGACGCGGTCCAAGAACAGCGACGCGCCGACGGTGATGGTGTACATCTCGTCGCGGCTCATCACGACGCGCGCCATGGTGAAGTCGTTCCACGCGACGGCGAACGCGAAGATGGCCGCGGAGATGTAGCCGGGTCGGGCCACCGGCAGGACCACGTCTCTGACGGTGCGCCAGCGGCTCGCGCCGCGGACCCACGCGGACTCTTCGAGCGCGATGGGGACGGTCTGGAAGTACTGCCACATCAGCCAGATGCAGAACGGCGCGGAGATGGCCGTCAGCGCGAGGGTGAGCGCGAAGTGGCTGTTGAGGAGGCCGAGCGTCGAGAAGACGACGTACAGCGGGATAGCGAGGACGATGGGACTGAACATGTACGAGAACAGCACCGCCCGCGCCGCCAGCGACTTCCCGGTGAAGTCGAAGCGCGTCAGGCCGTAGCCCGCCGCGACCGCGATAGTCGTCGAGAGGACGGTCGACCCGAGGGTGACCACGAGGCTGTTGACGAAGTACCGGACCGTGTCGGTCGACCCGAGGAGCACGAGGAAGTTCCGGAGCGACGGCTCGGTGGGCAGCAGGTTCACCCGCCCGCCGGCGAACGTCGTCGCCGGCGACTGGATGGCGATGACCACCATCACGTACACTGGGATGATGGTGAACACCGAGATGAGAAGCGCCGTCAGGTAGACGGCGATTCGCTGGAGGCGTTTCTGGGTGTCGTGGGAGACGAGGCCGCGGCCGGTCGACGTCGCCATCTCACGCCACCTCCTTTTCGGGGGCGAACGCCCGGAAGTAGACCACCGCGACGCCGGCGAGGAGGAAGAACATGACGCCGGCGAGCGCCGTCGCCATGCCGAAGTTCACCTCGCTGAACGCGAGTTGGTAGACGCGAATCGGGAGCGTCGTCGTCTGCTGGAGCGGGCCGCCCCGCGTCGAGAGGTAGATGATGTCGAACTTGTTGAACATCCAGATGCCCCTGACGAGGAGGATGATGAGAATCGCGCCACGGAGGTGCGGGAAGGTGATGTCGCGGAACGCCTGCCACGTCGTCGCGCCCTCGACCCGCGCCCGCTCGTAGAGGTCGGGGTCGATGGCCTGCAGGCGCGCGAGCAGGATGAAGAAGGCGAAACTGGCGAACTTCCAGACGCTCGTGACGACGACCGCCGGCATAGCAAACTCCAGGGTCGAGAAGAACGCGATCGGCTTGTCGATGAGCCCGGCGTCGACGAGGAACTGGTTCAGAATCCCGATGTTGGGATCGAGGATGAACTTCCACATGAAGATGACAACGAGCGTCGGCAGGAGGTACGGGAAGATCATCAGCGTCCGCAGGGCGTCGCCGCCGCGGATGCGCTGGTTGATGACGAGCGCGAGCCCCAGCCCGATGATGAGGCTCAGCCCCGTGGTCGCCACCGCGTAGACGACGCTGTTCCAGAGAAAGCCCCAGAACGCGCCGTTTCCGAGGAGTTCGGCGTAGTTGCCAAGGCCGACGAACTCGGGGTTCCGCACCGGCGACGCGAACAGGCTCATTCCGAGCGCGTAGACGATGGGGATGACCCAGACCACAACGAAGAACGCGAGCATCGGAACGAAACACGCCGCCAACAGGAGCGTCGTACCGTCCACGTCGCGCTCTCGGAGGGCCGACCCGGCGGCCGCCAACCGCGATTTGAGGGCCGTACTCATTGCAACCCGCGGAGTTGCTCGGCCAGCCAGTCGACCGTCTCGTCGGGCGTGAGCCCGCCGACGAGAAGCTGGTCAGCCGCCTGTCCGAAGAGCTGTTCGCTGTAGGCGTCGGCCGCGACGATGTTCGGCGCGCCGTCGTCGCCGGTGGCGAGGACGCTCGTAAAGGCGTCCCAGTTGTCGCGGACGAGATTCATCACGTCGGGGTGCTGTTGGATGACCTCGTTTTCGGTCACCTCGGGCGCGTCGAGTTGCTCCCGCGTCGGCGGGAACTGGAACAGCGGCGCGGAGAGCACGAAGTCGAAGAAGCGCGACGAACTCGTGAAGAAGTCCACGAACGCCTGTGCGCCCTCGGTGTTCTGGCCGTCGTTGCGGACGAGGTGGCCCTCCATGTACGACCACCACTTGTCCTGTGCGGCCCCGCTCGGCACGGGGAACGGCATCGGACTGAGGTTCTCGACGAGGTCGGGGCGGTTGGCCTGAATCGTAAGGATGGGGAGGCCGCCGACGCTGGCGATGGCCGCGGCGTTCTCCTGTTGGAGCGCGCCGATGGCGTCGCCCCACGCCCACCCAGAGCCGTTCGGCGAGTACTCGGCCATCGACTGGACCCACTCGAACGTCTCGACGGCCGCCTGTCGGTTGTCGTCGTTGTCGAGTCTGACCTCGATGCCGTCGGAGGGACCGCCGTAAATCTCCACGTCGTTCTGCCAGAGGTACTGCGTCATCTGGGTGTCGGCGTTGTTCGTCTGGCCCGACTGGATGACGTAGCCCTCCATCGACTCGTTGGCCGACACCTCGCCGGCCGCCTCGACCCACTCGCTCCACGACGCGGGCATCTCCGAGTACACGTCGTTTCGGTACCATCCCATGAGCGGTTCGACCATCGCGGCCGCGAAGTACGACTCACCGCCGACGTTGACCGGGTCGGGCAGGCCGTTATCTTGGACGGCCCCCGTGACCGGCGCGAGGACGCCGTCGCGCTGGAGCCGATACGCGTCCGTCGAGGTGTCGAAAAGCAGGTCCGGCGGGTTGCCCGCGGCGACCATCTTCTGCATCTCGGCGTCCGAAGATGTCCCCTTCGCCGTGTAAATCATCTCGACCGTGTGGTCGGTCTCCTCCTCGAACTCGGCGATAATCTCGTCCATCACGTCCTTCGAGTCGCCGCGGTCCGAGAGGTATCGAATCGGCTCGTTGGAGCCGCCGCCACCACCGCCACCCAGACAGCCCGCCGTCGTCACCGCCGCGGCGCTCCCGACCGCCGCGAGGAACGTCCGGCGCGACGACCCGCGCGTTTGCCGCCCGTCTCCACCACGAGAGTGATTCCCATCTATCATGGTAATTGCAAACAATACGTACACCGGTAGAGGCCACGTCAGTAGTGCCTACCCCTGTTGGCTCTTTATATTGGTTCCCGCGAAAATGGTGACGTGTTTCAGGTGTCTTAGGCGCTTAAAACCCGACCCGCGGCGTGCGCGGAGAGCCGACGCGGTCGGTATCGGAGTCAGTCGAGATCAGGTGCTATCGGGGTTCGCCGGCGTCGTCGCGTCGGCGAGCGCGTCGCTGAGGAGTTTCTTTTCGGCCCGGCGGAGGTGTTCCAACACGGTCGGTCTGCTCACCTCGAACGCCGCCGCGATTTCCTCGACCGTGACGCCCCGCGGCCAGTCGTAGTAGCCGCGTTCGAGCGCGTAGCCGACGACCTCGGCCTGCCGCTTCGAGAGCCGCGTGGAGGGGCCGACGAAGGGTTTCAGCCGCCGGAGTTCGACGGTGCCGAGCGACCGGAGCCCCGAGATGATGGCCTTGAGGTCGGCCCGCCGAAACACGACCACGTCGAAGACGCGCGAGCGCCCGTAGAACTGGCTCATCCGCTGGAGCATCCCGTGGTTCTCGCGGATGACGGGGAGCGCGCCGGAGGACCGCTTGGTGATGAGCAGTTGGTCGTCGCCGACGAGTTCGAGGTCGCGGACCACCTCGCTGGCGGCGAGCCGGTCGGCCATCTCGTCGCGGTGTTCTCCGGCGTCGACGACGAAGCGGATGTCCGTCTCGCCGAGCACCTCGCAGTTCGTCACGACGACCGGCCCGTCGACGAGGTCACTCACGTGCGACAGCACGTAGTCTTCGTTCAGTTCGAGGAGGATGGTCGCGCGGAGCATCGCTATCGAGACCTCCGGCTGTCGGGGCTGGACGGGCGTCCGAGACGGTCCTGTTCGACCACGGCTACTGCGCCGATACGTCGCCCGTGGGTAATAGCTGTATCCCGAGACGGACGACCCGCCGCCCGCGACCCGCTCGGGTTACTCCTCGCCGGGCGACACCGTGATGACGGGGACGGGTACGCTCCGAACCGTCTGCTCGGCGACGCTCCCGAGGAGGATTCGGTCCACGCCGCTTCTACCGGTGGTCCCCATCACGACGGCGTGGATGTCGTTACCTTCGACGTACTCCCGAATCGATTCGCTCGGCGAGCCGTGTTCGATGGTCTCGGCGAGCTTCGTGACGCCGCGTTCGTTCGCCTCCTCGACGACCTTCGAAATCGCCTCGTTCGCGCCGCGCTCGCTCTCTTCGCCGGAGAGCATCGACCGAACGTCGAAGCCGAGCGCGGAGTCGTCCACGACCGACAACACGTGAACCGTCGCGTCGAGTTCGGCTGCGAGTGCGAGGCCGTGGCTCGTCGCTCGGTTCGCGGAGCGGCTTCCGTCGGTCGGGATGAGGATGCGCTCGTAGGGGAACGTCAGCTCCTCGTCGGGCTTCATGCGGGCGGTGAGTACCGGCCGGTCCGACAGGCGGACGACCTTCTCCGTGACGCTCCCGCGGAGCTGTCGGGAGATGCCTTTGCGCCCGCGGGTCGGCATCACGACGAGGTCGTAGTCGTACTCGTCGGCGTACTCGACGATGGTGGGGGCAGGGTTGCCCTGCACCACGTCCGTCGAGTAATCGACGCCGAGGTTCTGGAGCGTCTCCGCCGCCTCCTCGACGACGCTCTCGCCCTCGCGTTCGAGCGCGTCGACCACGTCGTTCCCGACCACGGTGACGCTGTCGCGGGTCGTGTCGGCGACGAAGAGCAGTCGTATCTCCGCGTCGTCCCAGTGGGCGAGTTCGCTGGCGTGGTGGAGAACCGCGCTCGACGACGTGCTCTCGTCGACGGGCAGGAGGATGCGCTCGTACATGGCTTGTCATACACCCGGTCGCCGGTAAGTCCTTTCGCCGGACGGCGACCGCGGACTCCCCCATCGCCGGCACCGCTAGCTCCAACCGCACCACACAGTTATCACTCGATAGTCACAATCGAACGGTCATGGCACCGACAGACGAGTCCCCCCGCGGCAGCACGCGGACGCGACGCCACCGCCGACAGAGCGGAGACGACGACGAAACCGGCGTCGACGCGTGGCTCGACGCGACGGTTTACTTCGGGCTCGGACAGCACCTCCTCCTCGCGCTGCCGATGCTCTGGGTCGCCTTCATGACCGTCTCGACGCCCGTGGCGGTCACGACCGCGGCCGTCGTCTCGCTGGCGGTCGCCTGCCTCGCCATCGGCGCGCTCCGCATGGATGCCGTCTCCGTCGGCGCGCCGTGGCACCGCATCGAGGACAACGAAATCGGTCTCGGTCCCGACGCGGGGTACGGCTTTCTCCTCCGCCGAGCGGCCTATCTGAACGCGACGCTCGGCCTCGGGACGTTCCTCGGCGCGCGCGCCGACATCGCCGGAGCGGGGCTCTTCGGCTCGGTCGTCGTCGCCGGCGGCGTCGCGCTCTGTGCGATGCTCGCGCTTCCCCGACTGCGCGCCGCGCCAGCCCCCACGTCGGCCGCGGTAGCCGGGGTCTACTACACCGTTTCGCTCCTCGTCGTCACCACGTTCCCCGGGATGGTCGACCTGTTCTCCCTGTCGCCGTCGGTCGCGCTCTGCGTGCTCGCGGTCGCGGTCGCCGCCGCGTTCGACGTGGCGACCGACCGGGACGGGCGCTGACTCGGCCGACTTCGACCGACTTCGACCGACCGCCCGCCGTCTTCCTCGGTCATCAAGTTTTCAACCCTCGCGCACCGACTCGTCGGGCATGACACCGATTCCGCGAACGGGACGCCCTCCCGAGGTGCCGCGGCGTGACTGACGCCGCGCTCGCCGACGACCCCGTAGCGGCGCTCCGCACGGCGGCCGACATCCTCCGCGGCCGACGCGAGGCGGTCGACGAAATCGGCCGCGAGGAGCTTCGGACGCTCGCCTCGGCCGTCGGCGACGTGTCGGGGATTCTCGACCGCTACGAGGAGCAGGCGACCGACGACCTCGAAGGGTACGTCGCGTTCCGCGAGGCGCTGTCGAACCGACTTGAGGAGGTCCCCGCGGACGTGCGCCACAGCGACGCCTTCATCGACGCAAACGACTCGCTCACGACCGGCATCACGTCGTCGCTGTCGGCGTCGGACTTCGAGCAGGCCAGACGCGAGTTGGCCCCCGCCCGCGAGGAGGCGGCGCTTCTCGACGAACTGGACGAGGCGAAAGACGACTACCGGAACGCCCACCGCCGAGTGCAGGAGCGTGCAGACGAACTCGACGCGCGAATCGAACGCCTCGAACGCGTAGAGCGGCTCGGCGAGGTCGACATCGACGCGCCGGTGGACGAGCTCCGCGATCCCATCGAACGGTACGACGACGCCGTGACCGAGGCGTTCGACCGGTTCCGCGCCGAGTCGCCCGCCCGCGAGGTGCTCGCGTGGCTGGCAGCCGCGGAGTCTTATCCGCTCGTCGAGACGCCCAGTCCTCCCGAGCGACTCCGCGAGTACCTCGAAACCGCCGCCATCGGCGACGAGCCGATTCCCACACTCGTCGAGTACGCCGGCTACTCGCGGTCGAAACTCGACCACTACGTGGACGACCCCAAGCGGTTCTCCGCGGCCGTCGGGACGAACAAGCGGTTTCTGGAGACGCTCGACGCCGACCCGCTGACCGTGTCGTGGCCGCCGGAGCCCGCCTCGGAACTCCGCTGGCGGACGAAGGAACTCGTCGCCGTGGTGAGTCGGTTCGCCGGCGACGAGGCGGTCGCGCGGGCCCGCGAGGTCCACGAACTGACGTACGACGAGTCGTACGACCACCTCCGCACCGCTGCGGTCGCCCGTGCGGAACTCACGGAAGACCAGCGCGACCGCCTCCGGCGGGGCGTCGTTGCCGACGAGTTGGCCTCGGCCCGCGAGGAGCGCGAGCGGGTTCGAGACTGCCTCGACGCTCACCCGCGGCTGGACGAGTAGGCGACTGCGGACGCGTGGACGCCTGACAGCGGCAGAAGACACTTACCGCGCTCGGCGGAACAGCCGACGATGCGTCTCCGGAAACTCGCCCTCCTCCTCGCGGTGGTTGGTCTCGTCTGTCTCCCCGCGCCGGTGTACCTGCCCGCGCTCGCGGAGGCGACGTCGCCACCGCCGCAAACCTCGCAGTCGTACCGAGCCGAGACCGTATCGCTCGCGAACCAATCGGACGTCGAGACTATCGTGAGTCGCCACGGGCGGACGGTCTCGATTTCGGTGCACCAAGTCAGCCACCGATACTCGGCCGGCGAGTACCGCGCGCCGAACGAGACCCGCGAGACGCTGGGGGCGGCGATGCGGAACGGCACCGCCCGAACCGCGGCGGCGGGCGCGAAAGCCGACCTCCGCGCGATAGCGCGGAACAACACGTACGTCCACGACGCCTACGGCGAGCGCGAACAGTACTACCGGCTCGGCGTGGAAGAAAACGGCTCGCTCGTCACCGCCCGAAACGCCACGCTCCAGCGCGTCGCCAACACCACCGTCGAGCGAGGCGCGTATCGCTACGAGAACCTCTCGCCAGAGTCGAGGGAGACGGTCGATAGAATCCTCCGGAACTCCTCGGATGAGGACTTCGGCTACCGACCGCGGGTGAACGACGCCTTCGTGGACCGCCTCCCCGCACTCGTGGAAAAAGAGGGCACGCTCCACAGCATCACCGTCTACGGGCACGTCGACGACTTCGGCTTCGGGGCCGCGCTCGTCGTCGGCCTCGGGGTCGCCGGAGTCGGCGCAGTCCTGATTCTCGTCGGCGGCGTGATGTACGCCGTCGCATGGTGGCGCGAATAGCGGGAGAAGAACCGCAACGAACCGCGAGACTACGACTTAGTTCGCGTCGACGATTTCGACGTCGAAGACGAGCGTCTCGCCGGCGAGCTCGTGGTTGAAGTCGATGCGCACCACGTCGTCGTCGGCGTGGACGATTTCGCCGAGACCGCCCTGCTGGGTCTGGACGTACAGCCCTTCCTCGGGTTCGTCGCCCAGCACTTCGCGGAGCTGTTCGGTCTCGTGCTCGCGAATGAGGTCTTCGTCGTGCTCGCCGTAGGCCTTCTCCGGCGGAATCTCGATGCTCTCCTCGTCGCCGACGGACATGCCGACGAGCGCCTCGTCGAGGCCCTCGATGACGGTGCCCGCGCCGACTTCGACCACGAGCGGTTCGTAGTCGCGGTCGCCCTGCGCCTCGGAGAGCCCTTCGGCGTCGGCCACGTCCTGCCGCGACGTGTCGAAAACCGTGCCGTCGGGGAGCTTTCCAACGTATTCGAGTGAAACGGAGTCGCCGGTTTCTATCGTCATACCGCCTACTCTCTGCCGGAGACGGATAAGTGACCGTACTGGCGATGAGAATATAAGCAGTCTGATACATCGAGGCGCGTGCTCATGCTCTCAGCGCGCCACTAGGTCGCATGGCGTTCGCCCGAACGAACGGTATCGACACCTACTACGAACGACGAGGCGAGGGGCCGCCGGTGGTCTTCGTCCATGGGGCGATTCTCGACCACGGTCAGTGGGACCGCCAGACTGAGGCGCTGTGCGACGACTACACCACCGTCTCGTACGACGTTCGAGGACACGGCCGAACCGGCGGGTCCGACTTGGCGACGTACTCGATGGAACTGTTCGCCGACGACCTCGCCGCGCTCGTCTCGGAGTTAGGCCTCGACAGGCCCGTCATTTGCGGGCTGTCGACCGGCGGCTGCGTGGCGCAGGCGTACGCGATGCGGTATCCCGACGGGCTCTCGGGGCTCGTCCTCGCGGACACGTTCTCCCCGGTCGTCTTCGACCGTCTCGAACGGTTCCAGCGACTCGTCGTCCCGCGGTTGACGATTCCGTTCGTTCGACTCGTCGGCTACGAGCGCGTGGAGAAGGTCATGGTCTGGTTCCAAGAGCGGTTGTCGGGAACGGCCGCGGGCGGCGACTACGGAAACGTAGAGCGTCTTCGGGAGCGCGGCCCGCGGATGGCGACCGACGAGTTCGCCAAAGTGATTCGGGCGGTCAGTCGGTTCACCGACTCGTCGGTCGTCCTCGGCGACATCGACGTCCCGACGCTGATTCTGTACGGCGAGAACGAACTCCCGTTCGTGCGCAGGCACGCCGCGGCGTTCGGCGACGGGATTCCGACCGTTACGGTCCGCGCGGTTCCCGACGCGGGCCACGCGTCGAACCTCGACAACCCCGCGTTCTTCGAGGACGCCCTTCGGGAGTTCCTCGACGGCCTCAGAACAGTCGCCAAATGAGCGACCGGAGTTTGTAGCCCAGCGACCCGCGCTGGTAGCCGTTCCACCCGCTCATCCCGCCCGCGAGCGTCGCCGCGTCGTACCCCTCTTCGCGGAGGAGCCCCGTCGCCCGCTTCGCGACGATGCCCATCTTACAGACGACGACCACGTCGCGGTCCCGCGGAATCTCGTCCAGCCGACCCCGAAGCGGGGCGTCGTCACCCGACCGGAGGTCGTCGTAGACGGGGATGTTTTGGCACCCCTCGATTGCGCCGCGCTGGTAGTTCGACTCCGGGCGGATGTCGAGGACGAAGAGGTCGTCCCCGTCGGCGAGGCGGGCGTCGAGTTCGTCGGGGCGAATCGTGGTCACGGCTCTCCCCACGTCGCTGGCGCGGAAAGCGCTGGTGTTTCCGGTGGTCCGGCGCTCCGCCGTCGGTTCCACGTGAGCGTTCGACGCCGTCCCGTCCGCCGGGAACGACGCCGTAACTTGAACACGGCGGTCCGCGTAGCGCCTCTATGGAGTGGGACGAGCGCTACCGGACCGGAACGTACCCGACCGACCCCGAGCCGTCGCCGGTGCTGCGGGCGTACCTCGACGAACTTCCCGACGGTCGCGCCCTCGACGTGGCGGCCGGAAACGGCCGCAACGCGCTCTTTCTCGCCGCGAACGGCTACCGGGTCGACGCGCTCGACCAGTCGAGCGAGGGACTCAGTATCATCGACGAACGCGCCGCCGACCGCGGGTTCGCCGACCGCGTGGAGACGATTCAGGCGGACGCGACGACCCACGACTTCCCCGAGTCGGCGTACGACCTCGTCACCATCAGCTACTTCCGGACGCTGGACCGCCTCGCGGACATCAAGGCGGCGCTGAAGCCCGGCGGCGTGCTGTTCTACCAGCACCATCTGCGGGCCGACCCGCCGGCGACCGTTGGGCCGAGCACCGACAGATACCGCTTCGACTCCAACGAACTGCTCCGGGCCTGCCTCGACCTCACCGTGCTCTACTACGACGAGTCGACGGAGCCGCGCGACGAGCGACGGTCCGCGACGGCGACGATTATCGCGCGGAACACCCGGGGTGGGGCGCAGTCGTATCCGCGGAGAGGAATAGAACAATAAAAAAATTGCCACACCAAATTGGGAGCGACATAGGGATTCAGATACGCGCCATAACGACCGAAATGAAATAAACATAGAGTACGTTTCCAGGGTACTCGTCTTTTCTTCCCCGAGTTAAATCACGGGTACAGTCGACAGCAACCCATTTATTAGGATGGCGACGATAGAATTAGAAACACAATAAGCATTTGAAATAATATTTACTAAAATATTTGTTACGGGGAAATCCCAACGGCACGCTGCCTTCTTTTGAGAAAATATCAAATGAATATTATTTTCGACATTTCAACTAGACTCGCCGGTCGGCGAGAACAGATAGGGTTCAGACGATGTCCCGGCCACGAAGTCGGGCTGACGACCCGTCCGGATTCGGTTCTCTAATCTGAGAAACACATATGTTCTTCCGAGTTCGAACTGATAGTATGTCAACGGACTGGTTCGCCGAATCCGGTTCGACGGGAGAACTGACCGTCGAAAAGCGCGACGGTGCGTGGTTTCTACAATCAACCGAGTCCGATTCTGAGGTGAAATGTATCTTCGAGGACGACAGTTCGCTCTCGGCTTCGTCGGGTCCCCAACGAGTCAGTATCACCGTCTCAAATTACATGAGGGGGCGCGGCAATGAGGTGAACTACCTTTTCGCCTCAATCGGAGATGACCCATCGAGCTCAAGTTCCAAGGCCACGGAATCGTCGGTAGACAGGGAAGGAACAGCGGCCTCGAACACAGATTCAGGCGATACCGAGACTCGGAAGCCAACCCGAACGCTCTCGGAGCTCACTGGGAGCGGGGCGTACGTGACCGTGGAGGCGACCGTCGACGAGGTCGCGTGGGTCAACAAGAACGACCCCGGGACGCCGGACATCCTCGGCTACCTCACCGACGAGAGCGCGCCCGAAGGCGTCGCGTTCGTCGTCCCCGACGGCGTGAGTCACCCGTACCTCGGCGAGGGCGCGCGGTTCGAGTTCGCTGGTGCGAAGGACCACCACTACCGCGCGAAAGACCAGGTACAGTTGATGATAACCGACGCAACGCAGTTCACTCAGCGCACGTCGTCAGGTGAAGGCGTCCGCGGGTCGAGACACATCAGCGATCGAACACGGAGTCGGTCACCAGATGACCGCGAGAAACTCGGAAGTCTTCGAAATATCGTCGAGAACGCCATTGGTGACGAGACGTTCGTCGAGACGCAATCGGACGACGACTCGCTCGTCGGGGCGGCAAAGCGTCGGGCTCGAAAACAGCAGCGCGACCCCGCCATCGACCCGCGAACGCGCGCCCTCGCCGAGGACGGAGGAGAGGGTTCGAACCGAGACGACGACTGAGCAGGACCCAAACAGGATTGGCCGGTGACTGATTGGGCTGCGCGTCGAATCGCCTCCCGTGGCGGTACGCCAACGCCGCCGCGCCATCATTCGGTCGGCTCCGTCCGTTCGATTTTTATCGCTCGGCGATAGTCATACACGAATGACCGTGTTGGATTGGCTCGACGAGCCGCGCATCATCGACACGCACGCCCATCAGCCGACCGCGGAGTTCCTCGAAGACGCCGGCGGGGAGATGATGCGGGACGCGGCGAACAGGTTCGGCGCGGAGATGGAGACGTGGAGCTACGAGGAGATGATAGCCGAGTACCGCGAGCACAACATCGGGCGGGCGGTGCTCCTCGGGTGGGACGCCGAGACGAACACCGGGAATCCCCCGGTTCCGAACGACTACGTGGCCGAGGTCAGAGACGCACACCCCGACTTCTTCGTCGGCTTCGGGAGCGTCGACCCGCTGAAAGACGACTGCGTCGAGGAGGCGGTTCGGTGCGTCGAAGACCTCGGTCTCTCGGGGTTCAAGTTCCAGCAAATCGCCCAGGGGTTCGACCCGAGCGACGACGAGCACGCGGCGCTGTTCGACACCATCGAGGACCTCGGCGTCCCGGTCGTCTTCCACGGCGGGAACTCCACGCTCGGGGCGTGCTCGCCCGGCGGCCGCGGCCTGAAAATCAAGTACGGCAACCCGATGCTCATCGACGACGTGGCCGCCGAGCATCCGGACCTCCAGATTCTCATCGCCCATCCGGCGTACCCGTGGGAGAAAGAGCAACTCGCCATCTGCCAGCAGAAGGGCAACGTCTACATGGACCTCTCGGGGTGGCTGCCGAAGTACATCGACGAGCAGGTGCTCCACTACGCGAAAACTGTCCTCCAAGACAAGGTGATGTTCGGCACCGACTACCCGATGATTCGGCCGGGTCGGTGGTTCGAATCCTTCGAGGAGCACTTCGACGCCTCCGAGGAGGTAAAGCGAAAGCTCCTCTGGGAGAACGCGGAGCGGTTCCTCGGACTCGACTGAGGGGAGGACGACGAGACGAGGCGAGATAGAACGGGTGAGTGAAACGGGACCAAAACGGGCCGAGGCCGGGGGCCCCGACTCAGTCGAACTCCGGCGGCCGCTTCTCCAAGAACGCGGAAACGCCCTCCTCGTGGGCGTCAGTGTCGTAGGCGAGGGTCTGGGTGTGGGCCTCGCGTTCGAGGCCGTCCGCCCACGAGCGGCCGAGGTTCGCGTGTATCGCTTCTTTCGCCAGCGCGAGCGTCTCCGTCGGCTGTGCGGCGAGCGTCTCCACCGTCTCGTCCACGACGGCATCGAGGTCGGCGGGCTCGACCGCCTCGTTCACGAGGTCGAGTGCCGCGGCGCGCTCGGCCGAAATGAGTTTCCCGGTGAAGGCGAGTTCCTTCGCGGCGCGGAGGCCGACCAACCGGGGAAGCGTCACTGTCGCGCCCGCGTCGGGGACGAGACCGACGTTGACGAACGACGCGCCGAACCGGGCGTCGCTGGCGGCGTAGGCGAAGTCGCAGGCGGCGACGACGGAGGTTCCCGCGCCCACGGCGTCGCCGTTGACGCGGGCGACGACCGGCACCGGGGCGGTGAGAATCGCCTCGGCGACGCGGCCGAGGGTGCCGCGAACGCGCTCGTAGGCCTCGCGGGCGGTCTCGTCGCGTTCGGCCATCGCCCGAATGTCACCGCCGGCGCTGAAGGCGTCGCCGTCGCCCGTTATCACCGCGGCGTCGAACGCCTCGGGCGTGAGTTGTTCGAGCGCCGCCGAGAGCTCTCGGGCCACGTCGGCGGTGAACGCGTTTTTCGCCTCGGGTCTGTCGAACGTCACGGTCCGGACGCCGTCGGCGTCGTCGACTCGCATACCCGCGCTACGGGGACGCGGGGTAAATAGCCTCGCCGGCGGACCGCCGGGCGAGTCGAGCGAGTCGAGCGAGTCGAGCGAGTCGACGTCGATCCCGGCTCACGCGAGCAGCGCCCCGAACACCGACTGTTGTGCCCGGCGGAGTCGTTCGAGGAACGCCGACTTGCTGATTCCGAGTTCGTCCGCAACGTCCTGAGCCGTGATACTCCGGGGGAGGTCGAAGTACCCCATCTCGACGGCCGCCCGGAGAGCGGCTTCCTGCGCGGGCGTGAGGTCCCACGCCCGACCGATGGGTGATTCCTCGTCCGCCCGGAGGGGGTAGACGCGCTGGAGTTGGATGCCGACAGTGCCGCCGGCCGTCTCCATCACGCCGCGGAGCACGTCGTAGCCGACGACCGCCCCGCGCATCGTCGCGCCGCCGTCGTCGTACCGCATCGACTCGACGAGGAAGCCGGCGTCGACGAGTTCGTGAACGACGCAGGGGTGTTTCGAGAGACAGCGGAAGGTGTACGTGTCGTCGCCGCGGGTGACGTGGAGGTAGCGGATGGCGTCGTCGTCGTCGAGGGCCTCGGGGAGTCGGTCGTCCGCGGGGGCGGAAAAGTGAAGCAGGACGTTGCCGTCGGCGCGGAGTTGCGGCGCGTTCGCATCGACCGCGACGGGGACCGCGTCGGTCGCCCGCGCCAACGGGCAGTCGTCGCCGTCGATTCGAAACTCGGCCACCAAGCACTCCGCTATCATCGGCGTGTATGTACGTGACAGAGATATAAAAAGGCAGGCCATGGACGGGTCAATTCGTAAGTAGTTATAGATGATAGTTCCTGATAGACCAATGGACCTCGAAACCGTCAAAGAACGAGCGGGCCCGCGGCAGTTCGCTCCGAAAGACGACATGCCCGAGGAGTACCGCAAGGCCGCGACGCGGATGATTCAGTTCCACGCGAACAGCGAGGTGATGGGCGGGTATCTCGAAAAGCCGTTCATCCGGCAAGCGCCGAGCATCGACCGAAAGTTGGCGTTCTCGGCGAAAGTACAGGACGAAATCGGCCACGCACAACTGCTCTACCGCGCCGCCGAGTCCCTCGGCGTCAAGACGCGCGACGAGATGCTCGACGAACTCGCCCGCGGTGAGGGGAAGTTCCTCAACTGCTTCCACTACCCGATGGAGTCGTGGCACGAGGTGCCGATGATAGCGTTTTTCGTCGACGGCGCGGCCATGCACCGGCAGGCGACGCTCAAAAACACGTCGTGGACGCCGTACGCCCACGCGATGGACAAGGTGTGCTTCGAGGAGGGCTTCCACGTCAAACACGGCGAATCCATCCTCTCCGAGTTGATGAACGGGTCGAAGGCGACACAGGAGAAGACGCAGGCCGCCTTCGAGACGTGGTGGCCGCGCATCATCCAGTTCTTCGGCCCGACCAACGACAAATCCGTCCACAACGACTTCGCCCAGCAGGTCGGCCTGAAGACGAAGTCCAACGACGAGCTGCGCGACACCTTCCTCGACACGTACGTCCCGAAAGCCGAGAAGTACGGCCTCGTCGTCCCCGAGTACCCGCGCATCGAGTACGACGAGGAACTCGACACCTACCACGTCAACGAGGACGACCTGAACTGGGACGAGTTCTGGACCATCGCCAAGAACGCCTCCGAGGGGAGCCACGAGCAGATCAACTCCCGCGCGCAGGCGCAAGCGGCGGTCGAGTGGGTGCGCGAATCGATGCACAGCTGGGAGGGCGCGTCGGGGGCCGGAACCCCGCAGGCGGCGGACTGAGAGCCATGATTTGGGAAGTGTTCAGACAGGATAAACCGGGAGCGTACCACAAACACTGCGGCAACGTCCACGCGCCGGACCGCGAGTTGGCGCTCCAGTTCGCGGCCGTCCAGCACGGCCGGCGGATGAAGACCCACAGCCTGTGGGTCGTCCCGCACGACGAAATCGGCGAAATCGACGCCGACGAGACGAGCTTCGGCGGAACGACCGACAAGACCTACCGCTGGGCCACCTCGTACACGGACATCGAACCGGCCGCGCCGGAAGTCGCCGAAAGCGAAGCCGAGCAGGCCGACGTGGAGAAATCGCTCGAGGCGGACAGCTAACCATGCCAGCGACGCTCAACCCCGAAGACCTCGACGCCGAACAGCGCGCCGCGCTCGAAGAGCTGCTGTTCCGCCTCGCGGACGACGAGTACGTCCACGGCGAGCGCCTCATCGAGTGGCAGATTTACGCGCCGACGCTGGAGTCCGACCTCGCGTTGGCGAACGTCGCACAGGACGAGTTCGGCCACGCTCGGCTGTGGTACGACCTGCTCGAAGAGCTCGGCCACACCGAAGCGGAACTCATCTGGGAGCGCCCCGCCGACGAGTTCAGGCACGCCACGCTGGTCGAACTCCCGTTCGCGGAGGGCGACTGGGCCGACATCATCCTGCGGTGCTACCTCTACGACGCCGCCGAACGCCTGCGTCTCGACGCGCTCGTCGACACCAGCTACGCGCCGCTCGCCGACCGCGTCGGCAAGGTGCTGAGCGAGGAGCGCTACCACCTCGAAAACGCCCAGAGCTGGCTCGACCGTCTCGCCGAGGGCGACAGCCGCGACCGCGTGCAGGACGCGCTCGACCGGCTGTTCCCCCACGCGCTCTCGCTTTTCGCCGAGCCCGACCACGAGGAGGCAATCGTCGACAACGGCTTCCGGACGATGTCCACCGCCGACCTCCGCATCGAGTGGCTGGAGACGGTCATCCCGTACCTCGAATCGCTCGGGCTCGACGTGCCCGAACCCGACGAGGTCGAACGCCCGAGCGCCCGCGGTCGCGACGGCACCCACACCGACCACTGGGACGAACTGGCCGCGGAGTTCCGGCGGACGTACGAGGAGCTCGAAGCGCCCGAGCCGGCGCGAATCGGCAGGGAGCGTGTCTGACGTGAGCGCCGACGACGCCCCTGACGCGACCGCCTGCGGTCACACCGAGTACGTCGACGGCGCGGTTCCCGAGGGCTTCCCGAAGACGGGTGTCGGAGCCACGGGCGTCGAAGCCGACATCTGGGACGCCCTCTACGAAATCGAGGACCCCGAGATGCCGGTGAGCATCGTCGACCTCGGCCTCATCTACGACGTTCGCGTCGTCGAGCGGGAGGGCGAAGACGGCGAGGCGAAGACGCTCGGTATCGTCGAGATGACGCTGACCTACACCGGCTGTCCGGCGCGCGACTACCTCGAAAACGACGTGCAGTGCGCGATTCTGGCGGCCGGCGTCGACGAGGCGTCTGTCCGGCTCCGGTTCACGCCGGAGTGGACCGTCGACATGGTGACCGAGGCGGGCCGCGAGGCCCTCCGCAAGTTCGGACTGGGGGTGTGAGCGATGCGCCGCTTCGACCCCAGCACCGAGACGGGGGGCGAAACGTCGGGCGCGGAGTGCCCGTACTGCGGCGGCACGAACACCGTCCGCGAGCACCCGAAGGGGCCGGGACTGTGCCGGTCGATGCACTTCTGTAACGACTGTCAAGAGCCGTTCCAGCGATTCGAATAGCGTCGGCGGAGAGACTGGAGACGCGCGATTTTTCGGGACCGACGTCCGCGGAGCGCCGCGGCGGTCGGTCCGGGGGCGGCGGGTCGAAGGCTGGGGCGTTCAGCGGGCAACGGAGTGAACGCCGAAGCGTTCAGCGGATTGCGGGTTGCGGCCCGAAACTGCAGCGAGTTGCGGGCCGAATTCGCGGGCGAATCAGCCGAGGTTGAGGTTCACGTTCTTCGCCTGCGTGAACTCGCGGACGGCTTCCGCACCCTGCTCGCGGCCGTGGCCGCTCTGTTTCGTGCCGCCGAAGGGCGTCTGCGGGAACGTGACCGGGTACTCGTTGACGCTGACCATTCCGTAGTCGAGCGCGTCGGCGACGCCGTGAGCACGAGAGAGCCCGTCGGTCCAGACGCCGGCGAGAAGCCCGTACGGCGAGTCGTTGGCGAGTTCGACTGCCTCCGTTCGGTCCGAGAACTCGGTGACGACGAGGACCGGGCCGAATATCTCCTCGCGGGCCACGGTCATGTCGTTCGTCACGTCGGTGAGAACCGTCGGTTCCACGAAGTAGCCGGTCTCCTTGTCCTCGGGGACGCCCCCGCCGCAGGCGACGGTCGCTCCCTCCTCGACGCCGAGGGAGATGTACTCCAACACGTCCTCGCGGTGAGACTCGCTGACGACCGGTCCCATCCGGCCGTCGTCGTCGATGCCAGATCCCAGCGGGGTCGACTCGGCGCGCGCGACGATTCGCTCGACGAGGTCGTCGGCAACGTCCTCGTGGACGAGCAGGCGCGAGCCGGCCCAGCACATCTGGCCGGCGTTCATGAAGATGCCGTAGTGGACGCCCTTGGCGGCGGCGTCGAGGTCGGCGTCGGGGAAGACGACGTTGGGACCCTTCCCGCCGAGTTCGAGCGTGACTCCAGTCACGTTGGCCGCGGCGTCGGCCATGACGCCTTTGCCGACGTCGGTGCTGCCGGTGAAGGTGACGTGCGCCACGTCGGGGTGCGACGCGAGCGCCGACCCCGCCTCGGACCCGCTTCCGGGAACCACGTTCACCACGCCGTCGGGGAGGCCGGCTTCCTCGGCCGCGAGGCCGTAGTAGAGCGCCGAAAGCGGCGTCTGGCTGGACGGCTTTACCACCGCCGTGTTGCCGCAGGCGAGCGCCGGCGCGAGACTGCGCCCCGCGAGTTGGAAGGGGTAGTTCCACGGGACGATGTGTCCGGTGACGCCGAGCGGTTCGCGGGTCGTGTAGTTGACGCGCCGGCCGGGGACGGGGTTGTACTCGCCGGTCACCTTGTCGGTCCACCCGGCGTAGTAGCGGAAGGTGTCGACGACCATCTGGACCTCCATACCGGCCTCGAACGGTGTCTTGCCGTTATCGTGGGACTCGACGAGCGCGATCTCGTCTTTCCGCGCCTCGATGAAGTCGGCCATCGCGCGCAGTTTCTCGCCGCGCTCGGCCGCGCTCGTGGTCTCCCACTCGCCACCGCGAGCGCCCGCCGAGTTCGCCGCCCGCACCGCGGCGTCGACGTCCGCCTCGCCAGCGCGGGCGACCTCGGCGTACGGCGCTTCGGTCGCCGGGTCGCGCGTCTCGATGGTCTCGTCCGATGCCGCGGCTACCCAGTCCCCGTCGATGTAGAGACTGGTCGGGCCACTGTATTCCATTACGAAATACCCTTTTCGCGCACAATATTAACTATTGTTGATTACTAACTGCGCGGCGGGTGGGGAACTCAACCGGTCTTGTAGACTCCCCTCGCGGTCGCCACGTGATTCCCGTCCGTCGCGTACACGTCCACGTCCACGGTTCCCACGTCGCCACCGAGTCGGACCACGTCGGCCTCGGCGCGGAGGTCTCCGGTTCCCGCGTTGAGGTAGTCGATTCGCATGTCGATAGTCGGAACGGGTTGGTCGACCTCGCTGACGAGCGCCGCACCACCGACCGTGTCCGCAAGCGTGAACGTCACGCCGCCGTGGGCCATCACCCGGTCGGCATTCCATGACAGCTCCTCGCGCATCTCGATTCGACCCTCCGCGTGCCCGTCTACTGCCTCGGTGACTTCGACGCCCAAAAGCCGCGCGAACGGCATGCTCTCGAAGAACTCTTCGATGTCCATGCCACCAGTTCGCACAGGTGCGTTAAGTTCGTTTCGTCGGTCGGCCACGGCCGGGCGGCCGACGAGACCGGTGGCCGTCAGTCGGCCATCGAGACGCCGAGGTACCGGTCGAGCACTTCGTCGGCGGCCGCGACCTCGTCGGCGGGGCCCTCGTGGACGACCCGGCCCTTGTCGAGGATGTAGACGTAGTCCGCGGCGTCGAGGGCGACCTGTACGTTCTGTTCGACCAGAAGGATGGTCGCGCCGTCGTCGTTCAGTTCCTCGATTTTTCGCTGGACCTGTTTGACGATAGCGGGCGCGAGCCCTTCGGTCGGTTCGTCGAGCAACAGGAGGTCCGGCGCGGAGACGAGCGCGCGGGCGATAGCGAGCATCTGCTGTTCGCCGCCCGAGAGGTTCGCCCCCCGGCTGTTCCGGTGGCGCGCGAGGTTCTCGAACTCGTCGACGATGGCGTCGACACTCGGTTTCTCGACATCTCGACGACCGCCGATGCGGCCGATTTCGACGTTCTCGGTGACGGTCAGGCCGGGGAAGACGCGGCGCTCCTCGGGGACGAGTGCGATGCCCTCGCGGGCGGTCTTCTCCGGCGACAGCGTCGTGATGTCCGTCCCGTCGAAGGTGATAGTCCCCTCGGACGGCGGGACGTTCCCGAGGATGCTCCGGAGCGTCGTCGTCTTGCCGACGCCGTTGCGCCCGATGAGCGTGACGACCGACCCCCGAGGCACGTCGAGGTCGATGCCCTGCAGGACACGGGTCGACCCGTAGCCCGAGACGAGTCCGCGGACGGACAAGAGCGGTTCGTCGGTCACGCCTCGACACCCCCGAAGTAGGCCTCGCGGACCTCCGGATCCTCCGAGACGGCCTCGGGCGTCCCCTCGGCCAGTACCTCGCCGCGGTGGAGAACCGTGATGCGGTCGGACACCCGCATCACGAGGTCGATATCGTGTTCGATGAGCAGGAGCGTCCGGTCCGACAGCACCTCGTCGATGAGGTCCATCGTGGCCCGCGTCTCCTCGGCACTCATGCCGGCGGTCGGTTCGTCCAGAAGCACCATGTCGGGGTCGGTGGCGAGCACGATGGCGATTTCGAGCCGGCGCTTGTCACCGTAGGCGAGCACGTCCGCGGGTTCGTCGCCGCGGCCCAAGAGGCCGGAGCGGTCGAGCACGCGGTCGGTGTGCTCGTTCACGTCGTTGAAGGCGTCGCTTCGCCGGAGGTACTCTTCGACCGGCGTGAAACCGCCCTCGCGGGCCGCCTGCGCGGCGAGGCGGACGTTCTCGCGGACCGTGAGCCCCGAGAAGACGTTCGTGATTTGGAACGACCGGCCGAGGCCGCGGCGCACGCGCTCGTGCGGCGGGAGCGCGGTCACGTTCTCGCCGTTGAACGTCACGGTACCGCGGGTCGGCCGGAGCGCGCCGGTCAAGAGATTGAACGTCGTCGTCTTGCCGGCCCCGTTCGGGCCGATGAGACTCCGGAACTCGCCGCGTTCCACGTCGAGGGTCACGTCGTCGACGGCGACGAGCTTGCCGAACTCTTTCGTCAGGTTCTCGGTCCGCAGTATCGGGTCACTCATGGCGGTCTACCTCCGGGTCGGTGACGCCGGCCTGTTCGCCGACGCGGTCGCCGACGGCCGATTCGAAAATCGGGTGGTCCGCCACCGTCTGCGGGAGCGACACGAGCCCCCGCGGCACGAAGATGACGAACAGGACGAACAGCACGCCGATAACGAGCTGCCACTGGTCGATGTACGACGAGAGCACGTCCTCCGCGGCGACGAAGACGCCCGCGCCGAGCATCGGCCCGTAGAGCGTCCCCATGCCGCCGAGGACCGTCATCACGATTACCTCGCCCGAGTTTATCCAGTGGAGAAACGACGGCGCGACGTAGCCGTTGTTGGCGGCGAACAGCCCGCCGGCGAGCCCCGCGAGGCCGCCGGAGACGACGAAGGCGCGGCGCTTGTAGGCGGTCACGTCGTAGCCGATGAACGAGGCGCGTTCTTCGCTCTCGCGGATGGACTGCAGCACCGAGCCGAACGGTGCGCGGATGAGGCGTCGGGCCAGCAGGTACGACCCGACCACGACGGCGAGGAGGAAGTAGTACTGGACGACGCCGCCGTCGAGGACGAACGGACCCAGCGGGACCGCGAACTCGCCGGGGTCGATGCCGAGGCCGGCGAGACCGTAGAACGCGTCGACGCCGAACAGGCCGTCGGAGCCGCCGGTGAAGTCGAACTTGAACACGGCGTTGTAGAACAGCTCCGCGAACCCGAGGGTTATCATGGCGAAGAACACCCCGGACACGCGTATCGAGAGGTAGCCGACGCCCCACGCGATGGCCGCGCAGACGGCGACGGCGACGACGAGCGCGACGAACACCGACGGTGAGACGTGCATGAGCGTGAGAACCGAGGCGTACGCGCCGACCCCGTAAAACAGCGTGTGACCGAGCGAGACGAGGCCCGCGTAGCCGAGCACGAGGTCGAGGCTGAGCGCGAACAGCGCCCAGATGAGGATGTCTTCGAGGAGCGTCACGGAGTAGGTGACGCCGGTCACCTCCGCGAGAAGCGGGACGATGAGAAGCGCGCCGACGCCGGCGTAGCCGAGTTTCGCGCGGGTTTCCGCGGACAGCACGCCGCCGCCGGAGCCGTGAAGGAGCGCACCGTCGTGGTGGTCGCCCGCGCCGACGCTCGTGCCGAACAGCCCCGTCGGCTTGACGACGAGCACGGCAATCATGAGCAGGAAGACGATGAGTCCCTCCAAGAACGGCGTGTACGTCCGGGCGAACGTCTGGACGAGACCGACGAACAGGCCGCCGACCACGGCCCCGCGGAACGACCCGAGGCCGCCGAGAACGACGATGACGAACGCCGGGATGATGACCGAACTCCCCATCGTCGGGCTGACGTTCTGGTACGCGCCAAGGACGATGCCGGCGACGCCGGCGAGCGCCGCGCCGAACCCGAACGTCAGGGTGTAGTAGCGGTCGATGTTGATGCCGAGGGTACGGACCATCTCACGGTCCTCGGAGCCGGCGCGGATTATCATCCCGAAGCGGGTGCGGTTCAACAGGAGCCACGTACCGAGCGCCAGCGCCGAGCCGAAGACGATGATGCCGTAGTTGTACAGCGAGTAGTTGAACCCGAACAGCGCGACCGGCTGGTCGAGGACCGAGGGAACCGGAAACGGCTGGGCGGACTTGCCCCACACCGACGTGATGAGGTCGTTGATGATGAGGACGAGCCCGAACGTCAGGAGGATGTGGTACAGCGGGTCGCGGCCGTACAGCCGCTTGACGGTGAGCCGCTCGATGCCCATCCCGACGACGCCGACGAGGAGGGGCGCGACGACGAGCGCGACCCAGAAGCCCGCGCCGCCGAGAGGGCCGGCGATGGCGAACGCGAAGTACGCGCCGAGAGCGAACAGCTCGCCGTGGGCGAAGTTGATGACGTCCATGACGCCGAAGATGATGGAGAGTCCGGCCGCGAGCAGGACGTACACCATCCCGACGACGAGCCCGTTGAGGACCTGTTCGGCGACGGCACTAGCGACCGACATGCTAGAGCGAGCAGCCGAGTTCGCCGCAGTCGGGGAGCGCGTCCGCCCCGGCGATCATCTCGCCGAGTTCGACGGTCGCGGGACCGCTCCCACCGTCCGGCGCGACGAGTTCGCCCGGCCACACCGGGTTCATCGCCTGATGGTCGCAGTCGCGGAACTGGTTCGGCCCGAGAATCGTGTCCATTTCGAGGCCCGGGAGCACCTCCTTGACCTCCGCGGGGTCGGTCGACCCGGCCTCCGCGATGCCCCGCGCAGTCATCCGGATGGACATGTACGCGGCCCGCGCGAAGTTGTCCGGGAGAGAGTCGTACTCGCTCCGGTAGGCCTCGACGAACGACTGGTTGTCGCCCGTTTCGAGCGTCGGCAGGTAGCGAACTCCGCCGTAGGTGCCGTAGGCGGCTTCGCCGAGCGCGCCGCGGACGACCGAGAACGTCATCGTCGGCGACATGAGGTTCACGCTCTCTTTGAGCCCCTGGCTCGCCGCCTGCTTGACGAAGTTGATGAGGTCACCGCCGGTCATGCCGAGAACCGCCACCTCGGCGTCGGAGTTGGCGATTTGACTGACGTAGGAGTTGTAGTTGGTCGAGCCGAGTTGCGAGCGGCTCCGGCCGACGACTTCGATGTCGTGGCCGTCGCGCATGCGGCGCTCGACGCGCTGCATCACCGACTCGCCGTAGGCGTAGTCGGCGATGTGGAACCACACCTTGGTGCCGAGGTTCTCGGCGGTGTAGTCGGAGACGGCTTCGGCCATCTGCGCCGTGTTCGTCTCGGCGCGGAACACCCACTCGTTGCAGTTCGACCCCGTGATTGGAACCGCGGCCCCGCCGGGGTTGTAGATAATCTCCTCTTCGGCCGCGAACTCGTTGAGCGCGAGCGCGACGCTGGACGATATCGCGCCCATGAGATACGACGCCCCGTCCTGTTCGACGACCGACTGCGCCTTCCGCCGGCCGGTCGAGGGGTCCGCCTCGGTGTCCTCGTAGACGCCCGTTATCTCCACGTCGATGTCCGCGTTCTCGTTGACGTGCCGTATCGCTAACTCGGCCCCGTTTCGCTGGCCGACCGCGAGACCGCCGTACGGGCCGGTCATCGGGCTAATCACTCCATAGGTGATGGCGTTCGACCCGCCGCCCCCACCGCCACCGAGACAGCCGGCGACGCCCGTCAGCCCGGTCACGCCCGCCAACCCAGCCGCCTGTACGAACCGTCGCCGCGACGGACGCGGCTGTGCGCCGCTGTCCGCTGAACAATCGTCTCTCATGGTGTGTATGTTCACATGTAACATGAAAAACTTCACGTTTAAATGTTTGCGTTTCGGCGGCGACAAGAACGTCGCGTTCGGCCCTGAACTACTGATTCGTCCCTCTCAGGCGAGTCGCGGACGGACCTCGTCGCCGAGTCGGCGGACGCACTCGACCATCCGGTCGGTGCCGATTCCGGGGTGGTAGGTGCGGAAGATGAAGTGGATGTCGTCGCCGAGAGCGTCGCGGTAGCGGTCGAGTTCCGCGACCACGTCGTCGGGCGTGCCGAAGATGGCCTGTGCTTTGAGTTCCGCCCGGCGCTCGTCGGACAGTTCGGGGACCTCGTCGCCGGAGAATATCTCGGCGTACCGGCGCTGGAGGTAGAGGTAGCCGTCTCTCATCGCGTCCCACGCCTCGGCCTTCGAGTCGCCGACGAAACCGTGTTGGAGGACGTATATCGTGAACTCACCGTCGAGTCCCTCGGCCTCCCGGACGCTCCGGATGTCCTCGACGCGCTTGCGCAGGCCGCCGAGAGAGAGCGACGACGGCGCGCACCACGCGTCCGCCGTCCGGGCCGCCCGGCGAACCGCGGGCTTGGCCGCGCCGCCGAGCATGAGGGGCACGTCGTGTGCCGGTTTGGGCGTCACGTCGACACCGGTCGCACCCTCGTGAAACGGCGACTCGTGCGCTATCGGACCGTCTGACCACGAGTCGCGGAGGAGAGAGACCGTGTCGGCGAGGCGGTCGACGCGCTCGTCTCGCGGAACGCCGAAGGCGTCGAACTCGCGGGGGTTCGAGCCGATTGCGAGACCGAGCGTCGTTCGCCCGCCCGAGATGAGGTCGACCGTCGCCGCGTCCTCCGCGAGCCGAATCGGGTCGTACAGCGGCGCGAGCGCGATACACGTGCCGAGTTCGACCGACTCGGTCGCCGCCGCGAGCGCCCCGAGCGCGGGCATCGTCCCCGAGAGGTAGCCGTCCGGCATGAAGTGGTGTTCGGACACCCAGGCGCTGTCGAGGCCCGCGTCGTCTATCTCGCGACCGAGCGTCAGCATCTCGTCGTACAGGTCGGCCATCGGCCGGTCGTCGTCCGGCCGCCGTTGGCAGGTGAACAGTCCCGTCCCGAGTTCCATGACTCTGCGTTCGTACCTTAGCTATTAATAGTTAGGAACACCGAGTTCGTCAGAGATGAGTCCCGACGACTCGGTACCCTCGGATTCGACGACCGCGGCCGCGACGGAGCCGGCGCCGCCGGCCGCGCGCGTCGACCACGTGGGAATCGCAGTCGATGACGTCGAGGCCGCCGAGCCGACGCTGTTCGCGCTCGGCTGCGAGCGCGTCCACCGCGAGACGGTCGCGGACGGCTCGTTCGAGTGGGCGACCTACGTCCTCGGCGACGCCTCCAGAATCGAACTCGTCGCGCCCGTCGACGGAGAATCGTTTCTGACGACCTTCCTCGACGAGCACGGCCCCGGCCTCCACCACGTCACGCTGGAGGTGTCGGACATCGACGCGATGGTCGCCGCCCTCGAAGCCGCGGGCGAGCGTGTCGTGGGGTACGCGGTGGAAGACGGCTGGACCGAGGCGTTCGTCTCGCCGCGAAACCCGACCGGCGCGCTCTTTCAGTTGATGGAGTACCACGACGACTACGGCGAGAAGGGAGCCGACGACGCGTTGTTCGTCCACGGCGAGCGGTTAGATTCGTGAGTCCAGGGGTCGGGAAGCCGCCTTACTCCGCGGCCGACTTCGTCTTGATGAGGAACTTCATGTCGCCTTCGAGGACGACGGTACCGTCCTGCTTCGTCATCTCGATTTCGAGGACGACCAAGCCGGCGTCGTCGCGGCTCCCGAGGTCCTTCCGCTCCGAGACGACCATCGTCTGCGAGAGCGTGTCGCCGATAAACACCGGGTTCGGCAGGTCCATGTAGTTCATCCCGAGGAAGGCGATGGCGGTGCGCTCGACGATGCCCGACCGGTACACGAAGCCGGTCGACTGGACGAACGTCATCGGCCCGTGGGCGATTCGCTGGCCGAACTGGGTGTCTTCCGCGTACTCGCTGTTCGTGTGGAGTTCGGTCCAGTCGCCCGAGAGCGCGGAGTGCATCATGAAGTCCGCCTCGGTGACGGTGCGACCGACGCTCTGGAACTCTTTGCCCTCCTCGAAGTCCTCGAAGTAGTGCGGTTCGTAGCTGTATGCCATACCTCACCGTCACCGCCATCAGATAAAGTAGTTTACATACCTATCTTTCCTGACAGTCGATGTCTACTTGGGGAGCGCAGGACGACGTGTGGTCGCATGTCGGAGCAAGACGACTACGCGGAGATACGGGAGCGCGCCTCGAACGACCCCTACTGCGGGCGCGTCGGCATCGACCTCGCCGAGGTCGGCGACGGGTACGCGGAGACGACGCTGACCGTGGCCGAAGACCACCTGAACTTCCACGGGACACCCCACGGGGGCGCGGTGTACAGCCTCGCGGACGCGGCCTTCGCGGCCGCCTCGAACAGCCACGGCGACGCCGCGTTCGCACTGGAGACGAACATCTCGTACCTCGCGGCCGCCGAGGTGGGCGAGACGCTCCGCGCGGTCGCCCGGGAGACGCACCTCGGGGGACGGACCGCGGAGTACGAGGTCGTCGTCTCCGGCGGGGACGGCGAGCGAATCGCGACGTTTCGGGGGCGCGTCTACAAGCCCGGCGGTCGCTGACGGCGCGCGTTACTGGCCACGGTGGTCGTAGACACGCTGGACCTTTCCGACCTCGGTGCGCGCGATGTCGCCGTACTCGACGAGATTCAGTTCGTCGGGCGTAAACGAGAGCACGTTCGAGAGCCGCTTTTGAATCCGCCCTTCGAGGTCCGACAGCGACCCGCCGAACTCCTCGACAAGTTCGACCGTGATTTCGACCCGGTCGAGGGTCCCCTCGCGGCGGAGGTCGATGCGGTAGTGCGGCGCGATTTCGTCGAACTCGAGGACGACCGACTCGATCTCGCTCGGGTAGAAGTTCACGCCGCGGACGATTATCAGGTCGTCCGACCGGCCCGTGATGTTGTCCATGCGGACGCAGGTTCGGCCGCACTCACAGGTACCGTAGTCCAGCGTGGTCAGGTCGCCCGTCCGATACCGGAGGACCGGCAACGCGTCCTTCGCGAGGGTCGTCAACACGAGTTCTCCCTCCTCGCCCTCCTCGACGGGGTCGCCCGTGTTCGGGTCGACCACCTCGGGGTAGAAGTAGTCCTCCCAGATGTGCAGGCCGTCCTGCGCCTCGCACTCGACGGAGACGCCGGGGCCGACGATTTCCGAGAGGCCGTAGATGTCGATGCCGGTCACGCCGAGTCGCTCTTCGATTTCGTTTCGCATCGGTTCGGTGCAGGGCTCCGCGCCGAAGATGACCGTCCGAAGCGGCAGGTCGCGGATGTCGATTCCCATGTCATCTGCGACTTCGGCGAGATAGAGCGCGTACGACGGGGTACACGTGATGACGTCGCTTCCGAGGTCGGAGAGCAGTTCCACCTGTCGCTGGGTGTTGCCGCCGCCGATGGGGATGACCGTCGCGCCGAGTTCCTCGACGCCCTGGTGGAGGCCGAGACCACCGGTGAACAGGCCGTAGCCGTAGGCGTTCTGAACCACGTCGTCCGAACCGACGCCGGCCGCGACGAGACACCGCGCGACGGCCTTGCTCCACACGTCGAGGTCTTCGCGGGTGTAGCCGACGATTTTGGGCTTGCCGGTCGTACCCGACGACGCGTGGACGCGAATCACGTCGTCCATGTCGACCGCGAACATCCCCGTGGGGTAGTGGTCGCGGAAGTCCTCCTTCGTCGTGAACGGCAGTTTCGACAGGTCTTCGACGCTCTCGATGTCCGCGGGCGAGAGTCCGGCCTCGTCGAACGTCTCGCGATAGAACTCGACGTTCTCGTACGCGTTCCGAACCGTCTCCCGCAGGCGACCGTCCTGCACCTCGCGGAGTTCCTCCCGCGAGGCGGTCTCCGTGCTATCGAATACCATGTACGTTTGAACTCGATGATAGAATATGATAAAAATGATGCGGTCACCCGACTGCACTGCGGGGCGAACCTATTTCGCGAGGGATACGTAATCGACTATCATGCGAGACGCATACATCGTCGGAGCGGGCCAATCGAAGTACGGCGCGTTTCCGGACGAGAGCTATCGGTCGCTGTTCGCGACCGCGTTCGAGGAGGCGCTGGGGAGCGCCGGCGGCGTCGAGGCGGCCGATATCGACGAGGCCGTCGTCGGGTCGCTCGGCGTCGGCGGGCGGCAACTCGGCTTATCGGGGCCGGCCGTGACGGAGCACGTCGGCCTCCACGGCGTCCCCTGTTCCCGAATCGAAAACGCCTGCGCCGCGAGCGGCTACGCGGTCAGACAGGCGGTGCAGGCGGTCAAAAGCGGGATGGCGGACGTGCCCTCGCGGGCGGCTACGAGGTCATGACGGACATGAGCGGCGACGTGGCGAAGTACTGGCTCGGCGTCAGCGGCGAGACGGAGTGGGAGCGGCTCACCGGGACGACGTTCGCGGGCGTCTACGCCCAGATGGCATCGGCGTACCTCGACGCCTACGACGCCTCGCCGGACCATTTCTCGAAGGTCGCGGTGAAGAACCACGCGAACGGCGCGAAGAACCCGAAGGCGCACCTCGGCTTCGCGTGCTCGCTGGACGACGCGCGGAACGCGCCCGTCGTGGCCGACCCGCTGAATCTCTATCACTGCTGTCCGACCTCCGACGGCGCGGCCGCGGTTCTCGTCGCCAGCGAGGACGTGGCGAGCGCGTGCGACGACGCGGTCCGCGTCGCGGGCGTGGGTGCCGCCTCCGAGCGCGTCGGCCTGTTCCAGCGCGACAGCTACACCGCCGTCGAATCGTCCGAGCGGGCCGCCGCGACCGCCTACGAGATGGCTGGTCTCGGCCCCGACGACGTGGACTTCGCGGAGGTCCACGACTGCTTCGCCATCGCCGAGTTGCTGGCGTACGAGGACCTCGGCTTCTGCGAGCGCGGACACGCGCCCGAACTGGTCGACTCTGGGGCGACCGAACTCGGCGGCGACCTGCCCGTCAACCCCTCCGGCGGCCTGAAGTCGAAGGGCCACCCCATCGGCGCGACGGGCGCAGGGCAGGTCGTCGAGGCGTACAAACAGCTCGCCGGACGGGCAGGGGACAGGCAAGTCGCGGGCGCGAACGTCGGCCTCACCCACAACGTCGGCGGGTCGGGCGGTGCCGCCGTCGTCCACGTCCTCGAAGGAGGGGCGCTATGAGCGCCGACGGCCGACTCGGACGACCCTCGGAATCGCCGGCGTCGGCGCGTACGTTCCCCGACTGTACCTCCCCGCGTCGGCCTACCGCGAGGCGTGGGGCAACGGCGGCGCGCCGGGCGTCGAACGGGTCGCCGTCGCCGATGCCGACGAAGACACCCTGACGATGGCGACCGAGGCGGGCCAACGCGCACTCCGCGCGGCCGGGGTGGACGCCGGTGACATCGACCACCTCGCCCTTGCGACCACGACGCCGCCGAACGACGAGGAAGAAAGCGCGGTCCGGCTGGCCTCACTCCTCGGCGTCGACCCGTCGGTTCCGACCCGGCAGTTCGGCGGGAGCACCCGAGCCGGCGCGGTGGCGCTGGCGGCGACGAGCGAGGCGACACAGAACGTGGGCGACGGCGCGGGCAGTCCGAGGCTCGTCGTCGTCGCTGACAGCCCGCGAGGGGCACCCGAAAGCGACGAGGCGGCCGGTGCCGGAGCGGGGGCGGCCGCACTCGTCATCGTCGAAGACGGGCCGCTCGCCATCGATGCCGTCGGCGAATTCGGCGACCCCACGCCCGGCACGCGGTTCCGAGGGTTCGGGAGCGCCGAGACGGAGTCCATCGGCGTCACCCAGTACGAGCGCGACGCCTACACGCGAGCAATCGCCGGGGCGGTCGATGCCCTCGACGTCGACGCCGCCGAACTGGACCCCGACGCCGTGGCGCTCACCGCGCCGGACGGGAAACTCCCGTACCGCGCGGCCAACGCGCTCGGCGTCGAACCGGCGCGAATCGCAGCCGGGAGCGTCGTCTCACGAACCGGTGACGCCGGGGCCGCCGGGCCGTTTCTCGGACTCGCGTCGG
>NZ_JAMYJY010000159.1:0-5709 GCF_024136985.1 Haloferax sp. AB510 | reverse complement strand
ACGTCTGTCAGTCGTGTGGGTTGGTCGGAAACGCGGATTGCAACGGGGCGGAGAACATGCGGCAGAAGATAACTCCGAGTCCTCACGGTGAGGATAGGAGTAACGGCTGTGTGGCACAGCCATCGACATACTTGTTCGACCGCGAGAGTGGGACGTTCAACACGAGAGAACAGGTCGTGTCGTAAACCAGCAAATATCCCAACTTGCGGTACGGGAAGCCCCGTCGTTTACGACGGGGAGGATGTCACTAACCACCACAATCGGAATCTTCGTCCGTGGACTCGTTCTCGGCGTCTCGATAGCCGCGCCGGTCGGTCCAATCGGTGTACTGTGCATCCAGCGAACGCTTTCTAAGGGCCGCCGTTCGGGCTTCGTCAGCGGACTCGGAGCGGCGTCTGCGGACGCGGTCTACGGGGCCATCGCGGGGTTCGGTCTCGCTGCGCTCTCGTCGGTCCTGCTCGGACACCGCAACGCAATCGCTCTCGCGGGCGGCGCAATCCTCCTGTACATCGGCGTCCAGTCGATTCGGGGCGACCCGGCGTCCGTCGAGTCGGCACCGACGACCGAGCGGTCGGCCGTCGCACCGCTCGACTCGAACGCCCGGATCCTCGCGGCCGACTTCGGGTCGACGTTCCTCCTGACGCTGACGAACCCGGTGACGATACTGGCGTTCGTCGGCATCTTCGCCGGCCTGGGCGTCGGCGTCTCGGGCGACTACCTCGCGGCGGCGGTCCTCGTCGCGGGCGTCTTCGCCGGGTCGGCGCTCTGGTGGTTCGTCCTGAGCGCCGCCGTCGACCGCGTCCGAGAGCGCGTCACTCCGGCCGTGCTCCGCCGGGTGAACCAACTCGCCGGCGTCGTCATCGTCGGATTCGGCGTCGCCGCGCTCTGGAGCGGCCTGTAGCGCGCCGCCCCGGCACTCCCGACTCCGGCCGAGTCCCGTCGAACCTCTCCGAATCCATCGTCGTCGTCACCTCCATATCGCTGGCGGTCATATGTGTGCGTGAGATGCCCACGCACAAAGCAGAGACGACGTGGACCGGTGGCAAAGACGGCAGCGGCGAGTTCTCGACCGAGAGCGGGACCGTCGAGGGGACGTTCACGTTCCCGACGCGATTCGAGGACGAACCCGGGTCGAACCCCGAGGAACTCATCGGCGCGGCTCACTCCGGCTGTTTCTCGATGCAGTTGACCGCGTTCCTCGAAGGCGAGGGCTACACGCCGACAAGCCTTCACACCGCGGCCGACGTGCACCTCGACCCGGCGGACGGCGGCGGCTTCGAAATCTCGCGCATCGACCTGACGCTCGACGCCGACGTGCCCAACATCGACGAGGAGACGTTCGCCGAACTTGCCCAGCGCGCCAAGGAGAACTGCCCGGTGTCGAAGGCGCTCGCCGGGCCGGAAATCACGCTGACCGCGACGCTCGCCTGAGCGCGCGCGTCTGGCGTCGCGCCCCGACCGAGTCGGCCGCGACATCCTACTTCAGCGGTTCGACTCGAACCAGTCTTCGGCGAAGTCGACCAGCGCGGGCTGGTCGAGGAGCGTCGCGGCCGCGACCGCTCCCTCGGTCGCGCCGACGGCCCTCTCGAACGCCTCGCCCACTTCCTCGAAGTCGTCGGTCTCGACCTCGATGTCGTCGTACTCGACGACGACGCGCTCGCCGTCTCGGAGAAGCGGCGCGCGCTCGGTCGTCCGCTCCTTTTCGAAGTCGGCGCGGTGTTCGGCGAGGTGGAGCGAGGTGTTGTTTCCGTGGCCGACGCCGAGCAGGAGCACGTCGCCGCCGCGGCCGTACACTCGCGCCAGCGGCGACCCGTCGCCGAGACCGTAATCGAGTTCGTGGCCCGTGACGATTTCCTCGGCGGCCGCGCCCCACGCCGCGAAGGAGACCGTCGGATGCTCGCTGCGGACGACGCCGGGGTAGTTGCGGAAGCACTCGGGCACCGCGCCCATCCCGCGGGTCGGCGTCACGTCGGGGCGGAACGGCGGCATCGACTCGCCGATGACTTCTACCCAGTCGTCGGGGACCGGCGGGTTCTCCCACGCCGACGGGTCGGTGTACTGGCCCGTGTGGGTCGGCATGACCAGCGTCCCGTCGTCGGTCAGCACCGTCCGGAGGGCGTCCACGACCGCCTGCGGGCCGCCGGCGACCCAGCCGAGCGAACTGAGCGACGAGTGCACGAGGAGGGTGTCGCCGGCCGCAACGCCGAGCGCGCGGAGGTCCGCGGCGAGCGAATCCACAGTACCCGGTTCGTCCACGCGCTCGATGGCGTCTGCTTCGGACATACGCGTCCGTCGGCCGGCCCGAGATTCAATCTTTGGTGTCGGCCGACCGAAAGGACCACCTTCGCCCCCCGCGACGCGTTCGGTATGTCACGCGTCTCCGCCCGCGACGCCCTCCGCTACGCGACCGAAGACGACGCTGTCGTGCTGTTCGCCGTCATCGTCGGCGGTTGGGTGTTGCTGACCGTCGGCAGTTTCGCCCTCGCAGGCTACGGGTTTGGACTGATGTTCGCGCTCGGAATCGTCGCCGCCCTCGCCGGGGCGCTCGCGGTGTTCGCCGGCGTCGTCGGCCTCGCGTACAAACTGCTGGTGGACAGCCGGCGGGCGGCGTCGGAATAACGTCAGTTCACGCCCCGAGAGAAGCCGACGTAGGTCACGTAACAGAGTCCGCCCACCACGAGAAAGACGAACTGGTAGCCGGTGTTCGAGACGATGTCGACGACCGATTGCGCCGGGCGGAGCAGTTTCAGCCACAGCAGCATACCCACACCGAGCATCGCCACGAGCCAGAGACCTCCCAAGAGCGGTCGCTGTTTCAGATACTCGTTGAGTTCGTCGCGATTCATGTCAGGTGACAGATGCCCCATCAATGAAAAGACTGCAATGACTGTCAGGCTGTCGCGTGCGAGATAGCCCGCGAATTGTCGATGGGTCGCTCCATTCGCCAAGGCCCGAACTCGCGGTCTCAGAAGAACTGTTCGAACAGCCGACCGAGGAGGAGAATGACCAGTGGGATGCTGAACAGTACCGCGATAGTGACGAGAAAGCCGGTGACGCTTCCCGACTCGGCCGCGGCCTGCAAAATCGAGTTCATCGGTCTCGTCGGCGTTTCAGGGCCCTCGGATATACGCTTTGTTGCCCGCGTCCCGTTTCGCTCACTCCAGATACGTCTCGGCGAGCGCGTCCAGCGCCTCGTGGCGGTGGGTCGTGTGCGGCGCGGTCAGCGGCGAGACCGACACGCGGCCCTCGACGACGGCCCGACGGTCGGTGCCGTCGGGGTCCGGAATATCGCCGGTTCGCATCCGCTCCCAGACGCGGTCGTGGAGCTTCACGGTCCCGTTTTCGAACTCCGCGGTCATGTCGTACAGCTCTGAGGGAACCGTCACCTGCATGTCCGCCGGGTCGCCGCTGGGGTCGCGCATGGGCGCGTTGACGTTGAGGTAGTCGCACTGGTCGAAGACCCCGGCCGGCTCGGCGTGTTTGACGAGGTACGAGGCTGCGTGGGTCGCCTCGCGGAAGTCCCGCGGGTCGGTCGCCTTCTCGTGCCACGGCAGGTCGCCGCCGGCGGGGACGTACAGCGAGAGAGCGATGGCGGGCACGTCGAAGAACGCGGCCTCGACGGCGGCGCTGACGGTCCCCGACCGGCCGAGGACGTACGCGCCGATGTTGGCTCCCTTGTTGATGCCGGAGACGACCATGTCCACGTCGGGACACAGCGCCTCCAAGCCAGCAACCGTGCAGTCGGCGGGCGTCCCCTCCAGCGCGTAGCCGAGTTCGTGCTCGGTGACGACCGCGTCGGTGGACATCTTCCGGCCGACCGCGCTCTGGTCCGTCGCGGGCGCGACCGCCGTCACGTCGGCGAACTCCGAGAGGGCGTCGTAGAGCGCGCGGAAGCCAACGCTCTCGATGCCGTCGTCGTTGGTGAGGAGGATGCTGGGTTCGCTCATGGTCCGACTGGGGACGGAACCCGCAAAAAGCCACCCGTCGGACGCAACATGTCCCGAGACACGGCGGCGGCCGATGGCAAGTAACCGCGAACGTCGCTGGGGACGATGCGACCCGCTCAGGCGACGCGGTCCACGAGCGTCTCGTCGTCGACGACGAGGTTGTACGCCTCTTCGTCGTCGTTCCAGAGCGCGAGGACGTTCTCGAAGACGAGCACGTCGCCGTAGTCGGCGTCGGCCACATCAGCGTTTAGCACGGTGTCGCGGGTGCGGACGGCGTAGTGGTCGACCGCCTCGCTGCCGTCTCCGATTTTGAACACCTGGTTGTTCCCCTCCGAGAGGTCGTGGCTCAGTTTGACCGCCAGCAGGTCGATGCGGTTCGTGACGTGGCGCTCCATCTCGGCCATCTTGGCGAACCGCGCGGGGTTTCCGCGAACGTCGAGTCGGCGCTCGCCGTCGGTCCGGAGGACGCTGTAGGAGTACTGCACGTCCACGTTGACGAAGGTGCCCTCGTCCTCGTCCTCGTCGCGGCCCTCGTCGAGGCGGCGCTGGAACCCCGGCACGTCGAGGTCGGGCTTCACGTCGAACGACCAGCCCCGGTCTGAGGGCGCGTAGCCGTCCCAGAGGCGGAGCGTCGGCGAGTACACCGTCACGTCGCCGTCGACGGGCACGACCTCGCGTTCGACCTCGCGGAGGCCGATGCTCGTGTTCCGGTCGGCGGGCGCGATGGCGACGATTGCGCCGTCGTCGGTGAGAACGTCGAGGTATTTCTCGACGACCGCGACGGGGTCGTCGAGTTCGCTCAGAACGCTAGCGAAGAGGATGATATCGTACTCGCCGTCGGGGTCGAACGCCTCGGCAGTCTCGCGGTGGACGGTCGTCCGGAAGTTCCGGCGGGTCTCGCTGAGCATCCGGTCGAGCACGTCGGCGGAGGCGCTCGGCTCGACCGCGTGGTAGTCCACGACGGCGTCGTCGGGGAGGTAGTCGTGGAGGCCGAGCGCGGGACCTCCCGTCCCGGCACCCACGTCGAGCACGCGGGGGTTTCGCGGGAGCAGGCTCCGCTCTGCGAGGTCAGAGAGGACGTAGCCGACGACCGCGTAGTAGTCCGGGAGGTGGTATATCCCGTAGCCGAGCGCAGCGTCCTCGTCGTACTCGACGGGGTTGCCCCGGTAGTAGTCCTCCTTCAGTTGGCGGACACGCTCCCGGAGGCGGTCGCCCGACTCACCGACGTGCCAGTTCGCGCCGTAGCGTCCGATGAGCAGGTCTTCGAGGGCGAACGAGTAGTCGTCGGGGAAGGCCGCGGGCGACCAGTTCTGAAACGGTGCGGGGTCGTCGTTCGCGGGGACGAACGTGCCGTCGTCGCGCTCGAACAGGCCGAGGTCGTGGGCCTCCTCGCGGAGCGTCTGTTTCACCACGGCGGGATGCGGCGCGCCCTCGATGTACTCGGCTATCTCGTCGGGGTCGATGGGGCGGACGTTTCTGAGGTACTTCGCGTTGTCGCGGACGGCGTCTCTGTCTATCATCGGTGGGCTGTGGAGCGAGTCGCCGTCGCCCGCGCGGTCGGACTCGGGCCCGCCGCGGGGCGTCGGCGTCGGTGTCTCCCTTCACTCGTCACTCGAACGGGTCGTGCTTGTCGGTCTGGTCTCGGGTGCGGTCGGCGGCGCTCGCGTCGCCCGCATCGCCCGACGAATCGACGCCGGCGTCGTTGCCGCGGGAGATGCGCCGGTAGAGATCGGCGAACGCCTCGTCGTCGGCCGTCGCGAGG
>NZ_JAMYJY010000158.1:0-5762 GCF_024136985.1 Haloferax sp. AB510 | reverse complement strand
GTTCCCCCAACCCGGCCGCATCGACGCCCTGCTCCGCGGGTACGCCGTCTCCGGCCGCCGCGAGGCGCTCGACGTGGCGCGACAGAGCCTCGACGCGATGGCCAACGGCGGCCTCCGCGACCACCTCGGCGGCGGCTTCCACCGCTACTGCGTCGACCGCGAGTGGACCGTCCCGCACTTCGAGAAGATGCTGTACGACCAGGCCGGTCTCGCCGCTCGCTATCTCGACGCCGCCCGACTCACCGGCAACGAGTCCTATGCGACTGTCGCCGCCGAGACGTTCGAGTTCGTCCGCCGCGAACTCACCCACGACGACGGCGGCTTCTTCGCCACCCTCGACGCCCAGTCCGGCGGCGAGGAGGGTACCTTCTACGTCTGGACCCCCGACGACGTGCACGACCTCCTCCCCGAACTCGACGCCGACCTCTTCTGTGACCGCTACGGTGTCACGCCCGGCGGCAACTTCGAGAACAAGACGACCGTCCTGAACGTCTCGGCGACGACAGCCGAACTCGCCGACGAGTACGACCTCGACGAGTCCGAGGTCGAAGACCGACTCGAAAAGGCTCGGAAGGCGTTGTTCGCGGCCCGCGAGGGACGCGAGCGCCCCGCCCGCGACGAGAAGGTGCTCGCCGGCTGGAACGGCCTGATGATTTCGGCGTTCGCGCAGGGGTCGGTCGTCCTCGAAGACGACTCGCTCGCCGACGACGCGCGCCGCGCCCTCGACTTCGTGCGCGAGCGCCTCTGGGACGACGAGACCGAGACGCTCTCGCGGCGCGTGATGAACGACGAGGTGAAAGGCGACGGCTACCTCGAAGACTACGCCTTCCTCGCGCGCGGTGCGTTCGATCTCTATCAGGCGACCGGCGACCTCGCGCCGCTCTCGTTCGCGCTCGACCTCGCGCGGGCGACCCGCCGCGAGTTCTACGACGCCGACGCGGGCACGCTCTACTTCACCCCCGAGAGCGGCGAGTCGCTCGTCACCCGCCCGCAGGAGCCGACCGACCAGTCCACGCCGTCGAGCCTCGGCGTCGCCACGTCGCTGTTCTTGGACCTCGAACAGTTCGCGCCGGACGCCGGCTTCGGCGAGGTCGCGGACGCGGTCCTCGGCTCGTTCGCCAACCGCGTCCGCGGCAGTCCGCTCGAACACGTCTCGCTCGCGCTCGCCGCCGAGAAGGCCGCCAGCGGCGTCCCCGAACTCACCATCGCGGCCGACGAGGTACCCGACGAGTGGCGCGAGACGCTCGCCTCGCGGTATCTCCCCGGCCTCGTCGTCTCCCGTCGCCCCGGCACCGACGAGGAACTCGACTCGTGGCTGGACGAACTCGGACTAGACGAGGCCCCGCCAATCTGGGCCGGCCGCGAGGCGGCCGACGGGGAGCCGACCGTCTACGCCTGCGAGAACTTCACCTGCTCCGCGCCGACCCACGACCTCGACGAGGCGCTGGCGTGGTTCACGGCGGGCGAATCCGCAGGTACGGCCGAAGACGACTGAAACGGCGTTTTCGGCTCAGAGCCGCGTCCCGTCGTACCGCCGTCGCAACGCTCGAACCGTTTTTGCGACTCGTTCGGCGCGCTCGCGGGTCACGCACGGGACGACTTTCTCACCCATCGGCGTGTCGAAGACGAGCGTTGTTTCGTCGACGATGTCGAGGTGCCGCGCCGAGAGCGCGGAACAGTACGTCCGACTCGTCTTCCGGTCCAGCGTCGATTGCACGATTGCCGTGGTGTCGAAGCGGTAGGCGTGGTCGCCGGTCTCCCAACGCTCGTAGACCGTCGACGCCACGAACAGACCGACCCGGTCGGCGAGCAGTTCTTGGATCGACGCCACGATTCTCTCGGAGAGCGGCGGCGACTCGCCCCAGAGCATCGATTCGTGGGGAATCGTCACGAGCAGTTCGTTGCCGCTGTCGTCGAGGAGCGCGAGGCGAAACACGAAGTGCTCCCCAACCATCGTCGTCGCGGCGTCGAGAAGCGCGAACAGCGCGTCCTCGCTCTCTCTGCCCGTGCCGAGAGAGAAGCATCGGGTCCTGTCGTCCGGGCGCTCGGGGTCGAGCGCGTCGACGGCCGCGAGCGCCTCGACGCATCGCTCGCTGTCGTCTTCTCCGAACGCTTCGTCGAGCCATTCCTCGTCGAGTTCGACTCGAACCGCGTGCGCGATGGGAACGACCTCGGCAAACATCGGGACGAGGTCGCGGCGATAGTCGTCGCTGTCGAGGTGGTAGCGCCGCGGTTCATCTCCGCAATCCGGACTCCCGCCGTTGTCTCCGCTGTGCTTCTCAGACATCTTCCGACTCCCGCGCCACCTGCGTTCGTCGCATCGCATCGGAGTACCCGCGGGCGTCGTATCACGGTTTCGGCGGGTCAAGAGAACAGAAAATCCGAACCGCGCTCAGTTCGAGAGCCGCTCTGCGAGGTAGACCGCAATCGGAACGTCCGCTTCTTCCACGAAGCGAGCGACCTCCTCGCCGTCGCGTTCGACGACGACCGTCGGGATGAGTTCGATGTCGTACTCCTCGACGAGCGGGCCGACCTTCGAGCCGTCGTCGGCCTTCTCGACAGGGTAGTGGTCGATTCGCTCGGCGGGGACGCCGGCGGCGTCGAGGGCCGCCGCGAAGTCGGGAAGCTGTCCGCGGCAGTCGCCGCACCAGTCGCCGCCCCAGACCTTGAACGTGTAGTCCGCGGCCGCGAGGGCGTCGACCACGTCGGGGTAGGACGCCGCGTCCCACGCGGGGTTCGGTTGCATCGTTTCGAGCGTCTCGGCTTCAGCCATGGGAGGGCGTACCGGCCGCGCGGATTTAACGGGTGCGCTCGCGGCGGGGCTCGCCGCCCACGCTCGTCGCTGTCTCTCCCCGAGACGGTGGCCGTATCGTCCGCCTCCGCCAGTCGTTTAGTGTCGCACCGTCAACGGAGGGTCGATGGACGACAGTATCCTCGACGCTATCGGGTCGCCGCTGGTCCGCGTCGACTCCCCCGAGGGGTCGACGGTCGCGGCGAAGATAGAGTCGAAGAACCCGGGCGGGTCGGCGAAGGACCGCCCCGCGTTGGCGATGGTCGAGGCGGCCGAGGAAGCGGGCGACATCTCGCCGGGCGACCACCTCGTCGAACCCACGTCCGGGAACACCGGTATCGGACTCGCCGTCGTCGCGGCGGCGAAGGGCTACGACCTGACTATCGTCATGCCGGACTCGATGTCGCCCGAGCGCCGCGAAATCATGCGCGCCTACGGAGCGACCATCGAACTCGTCGAGGGCGACATCTCCACCGCGAAAGAGCGCGCGGACGAACTCGAAGCCGAGGGCATGTACCAGCTCCGGCAGTTCGAGAACCCGGCGAATCCGGAGGCGCACTACCGGACGACCGCCGAGGAGATTCTCGAACAGGTGGGCGACCGCCGCATCGACGCCTTCGTCGCCGGCATCGGCACCGGCGGCACGATTTCGGGCAACGGCCGCCGCCTCGTCGAGGAGTACCCCTCGATGCGCGTCGTCGGCGTCGAACCCGCCGAGAGCGCCGTCCTCTCCGGACACGAGGTCGGCGACAACGACTTCCAGGGGATGGGCCCGGGCTTCGTCAGCCCCAACCTCGACACCGACCTCATCGACGACGTGGAAATCGTCGAACTCGCCGACGCCGAGGCCGAGTGTCGCCGCCTCGCCCGCGAGGAGGGTATCCTCGTCGGCCAGTCGTCCGGCGCGTCGCTCCTCGCGGCCAAGCGGGTCGCCGAGCGACTCGCCGACCCCGACGCGGACGACGGAGACCAGCCGCTCGTGGTGACGGTGTTCTGGGACTCCGGCGAGCGCTACATGTCCACCGGGATGTTCGACCAAGAATAGCGGTCGCTCGACGGCCCGTTTTCACCGACCGAACTCGTCTTCCGCGACTCTGACGACGAGCGTTCGCTCCACGTCTCTGAGGTCGTAGTCGGGGACCGAGCCGTCGACGCGCGTCACGTACATCGGCTCGACGAGGCGGCCCTCTTCGACGCCGTAGATGGCGAGGTGGTCGCCGGTGTCTTCCGGCTGGACCTTCCCGTCTCGAATCTGTCGGGCGAGGTCGCGAGAGAGCCACTCGTCGGACGAGACGGAGGGTTCGCGGACCAACGAGAAGTCGGCGAACCGGACGAGATACCAGTTGAGATCGTTGAGAAGCGAGACGGCCGCGCCGAGGCTCACCGTGTCGACCGAAAGCGAGTTGTCGAACGGTTCTGCGATGTCGTAGGTCGAAAGCGCCGCGCGCGCGGTGTCGCGCGACAGCAGTTCGTACTGGAGGTGGACGTCCTCCGCGCCGACGATACAGACCTGCGTCACGTCGAGAGGGAGGGTCCGGACTCGGTAAAGCGGTTCCGGTACTCAGGCGGTCGATTCCCACTCGGCGGCGCAGGACTCGTCGCAGAAGACGACGCGCTCGCGTTCGAGGGTTATCTTACCGGGCTTGTCGATGTCCCGCTCGAGGAGGACCTGATAGTGGGCTTCGCTCATGTCGACGCGGGCGCGGCACGCCGCGCACCGTTCGACGGTGTCGCTCCAGTCGGTCCGCGACGCCCGGTGGCTGACGCGCCACTCGGGGCCGGGGTGGCCGTGACCGGGATGCGATGTTTTCGACATGAGAGAACCCTAGCGCTCACGGTAGATAAAGCCATTTTTGTGCAATTGTTCATACGAAATGAATCTAAACGTTTGAAGAACCGTGACTATAGTGGTCGTTTGCACGGTTCGTATGTGTGTCGGTACCGAACCTCGGTGAGTCTGACGACGGGCCGCGCTCTGGGCCTCTCGCCCTCGGCTTCCGCCTCGCGCTCCCGCGCTCACTCGTCGCCGGGCGACACGACGACGCGCTCCCGGGCGGCCTCGACCGCGAGGTCGAACAGGTCGTCGGGTTCCGCGGCCTCGACGGCCGACAGCGAGGCGTTCGTCTCGGGGAAACTCGGCGCGACGCGCTCGCAGCCGACGGGGAGCGTCGAGTCGTCGTAGGTGCCGAGGTCGCGGGCGGCCGCGACGATGTCGGTCTTGTCACGGGTCAAAAGCGGGCGGTGGACGGGGTAGTCGACCGCGGCCTCGGTGACGGCGAGGTTCTCGCCGGTCTGACTCGACTTCTGGCCCAGCGACTCCCCGGTCACGAGTGAGTGGGCGTGCTCGTCCGTGGCGACTTCGGCGGCGATGGCGAGCATGGCGCGCCGAAGTGAGAGCATCCGGGTGTCCTCGACGGTCTCCATCAGTCGTTCGACCACGTCACCGGCCGGGACGACGTGTACTCGCATGTCCGCGTTCGGGGCGCGGCGGGCGATGGTCCGCACCGTCTCGATGGCTCGCGCGCGGTGGTCCGCGCCGCCGTAGTCGCCCAAGTCGACGTAGACGGGGACGATTTCACAGCCGCGGCGCATCAGTTCCCACGTCGCCACCGGCGAGTCGATGCCGCCGGAGACGAGCGAGACGGCCCGTCCCTGCGTCCCGAGCGGAAGTCCGCCGGGACCGTTGAACCGCCGCACGGAGAGATAGGCCGTCTCTTCCCGGCACTCGATTCGGTAGGTTCGGTCCGGGTCGTCGAGGTCGACGGGCGCGCCGGTCGCCTCGACGACGGCGCTCCCCGCCTCGCGTTCGAGGTCGGAACTCGTGAACTCGTGTTGGTCGGCGTCGCCGACGCGGTCCGCGTCGATGGCGAACGCCGCCCCGTCGGGGTGGTCGGACGCGAGGCTCCGGCAGACCGTGACGATGTCGTCGAGGACGGGGTCGCAGGCGACGCAGGGGCGCGCCCAGACGACG
>NZ_JAMYJY010000157.1:0-5917 GCF_024136985.1 Haloferax sp. AB510 | reverse complement strand
CGGTTGAACCGCCCGCCGCGAGCGGCGGTGCCGCGGGCAGCGCGCGTCGGCCACGGCGGCGACGTTCAGTCCGGGCCGACCGTCGCCGGAACCTCACCGTTTAACAAGGGGACCGGGCAATTGTCACCTATGATTCCGTTAGAATCCGCCGGACAGGTGCTGCCGACCTCGGAGACGGCCGCGACCGTGCTTCTCGTGGGTATCCTCATGACCGCTGGGTGGCTCTGGTACCTCCAGCGCTGACCCGTCGGCCGACCGACCCTATTCTTCGTACGACTCGACTCGCGCTTCGAGCCACGCGGCCGCCGATTCGACGGTCTCCTCGTCGGCTCCGGCGAGTTTGATTCTGACGTGGTCACCGGGGTAGCTCCCGACGGTCACGTCGAACTCTGATTGGACGGCCTCGAACCGCTCGATGAGCGAACTTTCCGGCTCCGACGTGTGGACGAACCGAACGTGAGTCCGCTCGCCGGCGAACTCGTCGGCGACGCGGGCGAACATGGCTTTCATCTCGCCGGGGACGCCGGGGAGCACGTACACCGAACCGACGACCGCGCCGGGCGCGACGCCCTCGTCGTTCGGGAGCATTCGCGACCCGGCGGGGAGGTCGGTCGTCCCCTCCACGAGGTCCGCCGCGGAGTAGCCGCCGTTCGTCTCCAGCCACTCCTCGGCATCGGGGTTCCGCTCCAAAGGGCGTCCGAACGCGGCCGCAACGGCCTCCATCGTCACGTCGTCGTGGGTCGGCCCCAGCCCGCCGGTGACGACGACGGCGTCGTACTCGGCGTGGTACTCGTTTACCACGCGGGCGATGTCGGCGACGCGGTCGGGGACCGTCGTCACGCGCTCGACGGAGACGCCCCGCTCTGTCAGTTCCGCGCACAACCACGCGGCGTTCGTGTTGACGGTGTCGCCGGCGAGGAGTTCGTCCCCGACGGTGACCACGGCGACTTGCATACCCCGAGGTAGCGGGCTGCGAGGCAAAAAAGCGTTCACACCGGCGAGCCGAGTCGGCCGACCGACGCCGCGGTTTGCCGGGCGTTCGTCAGCGGTCGTCGTCTTCGACGTCCAAGCCGAGTTCCTGTCGGCGGTCGCGGAGCGCCTGAATCTGCCGGCGGTAGTAGAGTATCCCCGCGCCGCCGACGAGCACCGAGACGGCGGCGACCGCCGCGAAGATGCCGAGGTCGCGCTGGAGGTAGAACTGCACGACGACGTTCCCGTCGGTCACCTCGGGCCACCGGATGTGGACCCGGTCATCGATGACCTCGGTCTCGTAACCGGACGGTCGAACCGCCCCGAATATCGGGAAGTCGACGCGGCGGTCGGCAGGCAGGACGACCTCGTAGCTCCCCTCGACGAAGACGGGAAGCGAGAACCGCTTCGGCGAGGACGACGAACTGAACGCGATTTTGCCGGCGCTCCCGGCGTCAGCGGGGAGCGAGACGTTCGTGATGCGGTCGTTTTGGGTCACGTCGCCGCCGCGGGCCTTCAGTTCAGTCCCGTTGATGACGCTCCCGTTCTCGTAGCGGTAGCGGACCGCCTCGACCGGAAGCGGCGTCCGACTGCCGAAGCCGTCGAAGCGGTAGAGCTCGACCGAGGAGTCGTTCATCTCGTAGACCGCGCGGAACCGGCCGTTGTCCTGAACGGTGATGTGCGCGTCGGTCTCCGCGGACCACGCGTACTCGCCGTCGGGCGCGGCGTCGAGCCGGTCGTTCGAGACGCTAGAGGTGCCGCCGAGACAGCCGGCGGTCACGAGGAGGAGGGCAAGCGCGGCGATACCGACGAGGAGTCGCCTGTTCATCGTCTTACTGGCCGATAACGCACTTCAGTTCGGCCGGCAGGTACGAGCCGATGCTGGCGAGGAGGCCTGGCGGGTCGGTCTCGTCCCGGCAGACGATGCTCTGTTCGAGGAGGCCGAGGCGCTCGACCGTCACGATATCTTTCGCGTGACCGGCGCGGTTGACCGTCGCGCGGACCTCGCCGCGGGTCGCGCTGTTGACGTTGACGCGACCGCTGCCGCGGGTCCAGTCGTAGAGGCGGTCGACCTGCTCGTCGGCCAGCCGTGAGGGCTCGTCGTCGCCGCCGTAGACGAACGTCAGGGGCATGTGCTGGACGAGGCCGAAGCGGTCTCGAATCTGGGTCGCGGAGCCGCGGCCGAGGCCGAGTTCCTCGGTCGGGATGCGCACCTCGATGCCGGCGTCGAGGACGAAGCCGTCGTCGTCCCAGTGTTCGAGCGTGCCGACGTAGGTCTCACCGGCCGAGAGGTGCGGCGTGACTTCGCCCCACTCCTCGCGGAGGACGTTGCGCGCGACCGTCTCGTCGTCGCCGGAGACCGTTACGGAGATGAAATCGTCGTCGCGGACGCCGATGTCGTACTCCACGTCGAGGTCGCCGATGTCGTTGGCGACGAGCGAGGTGAGACTGTCGAGCGCGCGGTCGCGGGCGTCGCCGTCGATGTAGCACTTCGTTGCGAGAACGACCATTCAGTTGGTCCCCGTCACTTCGACGTTGAGCTCGTCTCGAAGCTCTTCGATGCGTCGTTCCATCGCGTCGACGAGGTCGTCGTTGTCCATCGGTTCGAGGGGCGCGCCGGTCTCGGGACACTGGAAGCCCAGCTCCATCGCCTCGGAGAACTCGAAGCGAATTCCGGCGGGTTCCGAGAGGTAGAACTCGTGGTCCCGCTCGTAGTCGAGTCGCTCCTCGAGCGCCTCAAGGAGCCGGTACATCTCCTCTTCGAGGTTCTCGGGGATGTTTTCGTAGTGGAACGTCCAGAGGTAGGTGAGCCAGCCGGAATCCTCGTCGCGGACGCGACGATACGACGCGAGGTCGTTCTCGTAGAGGATAAAGAGCGCACGGCGCACGTCGTTGAGCTCGAGCCGCAGTTCCTCGGCGAGTTCCTCGTCGGTGACCTCGCCGTCCGGGGGTGCCGCCGCGACCGGCATCCCAGTGGGCCCAACCAACTCGTGGAGGTACTTCTGGATAACAGGGTCGTTCAGTAACTCCTCAAAAGCCATTGTGCGAAATGGCGTCAGGAACGCCATTAAGTCTTATTACTCCGGGGCAGCGGAGAACCGCTGGCGGGCGCGCCGACGCGTCCGATTACTCCTCGTCGGCCGGCACGACTTTCTTGCCCGTCGCCATCGGGACGACCCGGTTTTCGGCGTCCTCCCACTCGCGGTCGAGTTCGCGCCCGTCGAACAGGCGGTCGAGGAACACCGCGAGGCCGGCGACCTCCGAGTGCGGCTGGTTCGTGACGCCGACGTTCCAGTCCGCCCCCTCGTACACTTCGAAGGGAACCTTCTCTCCGCCGACGACGACGAGAAGCGGTTCTTCGGCGTGCGCCTCGCGGATGTCGGCCTCCACGTCCTGAACGCGCTCGCCGTACATCGTGAGGTGGACGACCTTGCCCTCCCAGTTGCGGATGACGCCGTTGAGCGCCTCGGTGAGTTCGACCTCGAAGGGGCCGCCGAACCGGCCCGTGATGTCCTCGACGGTCTCCATCGAGTGGCCGGCATTGTCCGGGAGGATGACCCGGTCAGCGCCGAGCGCGCGGGCCGTCAGGCCGACGTGCGTCGTCATCCGGTCGTCACGCCCCGGCCGGTGTCCGTACCGGAGGACGGCGACCTCGGGTTCGTTGTGCATGTCTCTCCGAAGACGGCGGGGGAAAGTGGTGCTTTCGGAACGCCGGCGGCGGTCGCCGAGGACAGGGTGGCGACCATCACCGACGCCCGCCCGCAGCCCGGAGGGGAAACGGACTTATCACTCGGTCGAATCATCTGTGCCATGTCGCTGGAACTCTCCGACAAGCGCGTCCTCGTGACCGGGGGCGCGGGACTCGTCGGCTCTCACCTCGCTGCGCGCCTCTCCGAGGACAACCACGTCGTCGTCGCGGACGACCTCTCGAAGGGGGACCGCGAGCAGGTCCCCGACGGCGTCGACTTCGTACAGGCCGACATGACCGACCCCGACGACGTCGCCGAGGCCGTCACCGAGGACCTCGACATCGTCTTCCACTTCGCGGCCTACACGGACACGAACTACGGCAACCCCCGACAGCTGTTCGAGGAGAACACCGAGATGACGTACAACATCCTCGAACGGATGCAGGAAGTCGGCGTGTCGAACATCTCCTTTACCTCCTCGTCGACGATTTACGGCGAGGCCCCGCGGCCGACGCCCGAGGACTACGCGCCGCTCGAACCCATCAGTATCTACGGCTCCTCCAAGCTCGCCGACGAGGGTCTCCTGTCGACGTTCGCCCACTCGTACGACGTTACGGTCTACATGTACCGCTTCGCCAACATCGTCGGCCCGAACCAGCGTGGTAACGTCATCCCGGACTTCATCGAGAAGCTCCTCGAAAACCCCGAGACGCTCGAAATCCTCGGTGACGGCCGACAGGAGAAGTCCTACCTCCACGTCGAGGACTGCATCGACGCGATGTGCCACATCGTCGAGAATGCCGAGCGCGACTACAACGTCTACAACCTCGGTACGCGGACGACGACCTCCGTGACGACCATCGCCAACATCGTCGCCGACGTGCTGGACCTCGACCCCGAGTTCGAGTACACCGGCGGCGACCGCGGCTGGACCGGCGACGTGCCCAAGATGCGCCTCTCCATCGAGAAGCTCTCCGCGCTCGGCTGGGAGCCCGACGGGTCGAGCGACGAGGCCGTCCGCCGCGCCGCCGAGGAGCTCGCTGAAGAGCTTCGCGCCGAGTACGAATAACGGCTGCCGATAACTGCGGCCGACAGCCGCGGCTAACAACCGCGACCAACAGCCCAGATAACACCGACACCCGGGGCGACGCCCGACAGACCCCGCAGTCCGACCCCGGAGCGAGCCACCTTTCTATCGCGACTCCCTACCCCGAAGCGTGCAGGTCGTCGGCTACGATACCGGAACCCCCGCGCTGTTCGTGAGCGCGAGCGGCGGCATCGACTCGGTCGCGCTCGCCCCCGGCACCGAACTCGACTACCGCCTCGGCGAGCGCCACTGCGCGGGTACCATCCACGACGACCGCCACGTCTCCTGCGACAACGACCGCGCGCCGTACTGCTCGGACCACCGCCACACCTGGGTCTGCGCGAAGTGCACGGGGACGTGCCTGAAAGACGAGATGGACTGCTACGAGGACCACGCAGTCTACCTCGCCGCGTTCGCCCCCGACACGTTCAAGGTCGGCGTCACCCGCGAGTGGCGGCTCGACACCCGCCTGCGCGAGCAGGGCGCGGACCGCGCGGCCCACGTTCGGACGTTCTCCGACGGCCGCGTCGCCCGCGAGTACGAGGCCGAGCTGGCGAGCGAGATTCCCGACCGCATCCGCGTCCCGACCAAAATCGAGGGGTTCGACCGGTCGGTCGACGCCGCGGCGTGGGACGCGCTCGTCTCCGAGTTCGACCCCATCGAGACGTTCGCGTTCGACTACGGCCTCGACCTCGACGGCTCGCCGGTCGCCGAGACCGTCGCCACGGGAACCGTCCGCGGCGTGAAGGGGCGCGTGCTCGTCCTCGACCACCGCGGGACGACCTACGCGGTCGACATGCGCGACCTCGTCGGTCACGAACTCGGCGACGGCGGGACCGACCGCGACCTCCAGTCGAGCCTCGGCGCGTTCGGCTGAGGAGTCACGATTCTCAGAGACCGTCAGCACTTTCCGGGAGGACAGCCAATTCGCTCTCATGGCTGACGACGAACCCGCAGACGAGACGCAGACGCCCGACGAGGGCGACGACGGCGAAGAAGAGAAGTCGTTCCGCGAGCGGGTCGAAGAGATTCGACAGCGCCGCGAGAAAGAGCGCGAAGAAGGCGAGCGTCCCGACCCCGAAGAGATGATGGGCGGCGGCGGCCCCGGCGGCATGGGTGGCGGCGGCGGAAACCCCTTCGCGCAGATGATGAGCGGCATGATGGGCGGCGG
>NZ_JAMYJY010000156.1:0-5948 GCF_024136985.1 Haloferax sp. AB510 | reverse complement strand
CCGTCATCGGCGGCTCGCTCGTCGGCGCGGTCGCGGTCGACGCGCTCGGCTTCGCCGGCCCGCAGTCGTGGGTCGACTGGCAGTTCCTCACGAGCGCCCACAGCGGGACCGCGGAGAACGCCGGCCTCTATCCGGCCATCGGCGGCTCCATCCTGCTGATGGCGACGGTCGCCGCCCTCTCGTTCCCGCTCGGCGTCGGCGCGGCGGTGTATCTCGAAGAGTACGCCCCCGACAACGCCTTCACCCGATTCATCGACGTGAACATCTCGAACCTCGCCGGCGTCCCCTCGGTCGTCTACGGACTGCTCGGACTCGGCGTGTTCGTCACCTACCTCGGCCAGCCGACGGGGACGGTCCTCATCGGCGGCGCGACGCTCGCGCTCCTCATCCTGCCCATCGTCATCATCTCCTCGCGCGAGGCGATTCGGGCCGTGCCCGGCGACATGCGGCAGGCGTCATACGGGATGGGCGCGACGCGCTGGCAGACCGTGAAGAACGTCGTCCTCCCGGAGGCGTTCCCCGGCATCCTGACCGGAACCATCCTCGCGCTCGGCCGGGCTATCGGCGAGACCGCGCCGCTCATCATGATCGGCGCGCCGAACGTGCTTTTCAACCTGCCGACGGAGCTCTCCTCGAAGGTGAGCGCGATGCCCCTGCAGGTGTACGCGTGGTCCAGCCTGTTCGCCAGCGAGGACTTCTACACGAAGGCCGTCCCGGCGGGCGTCGTCGTCCTCCTGGCGGTCCTCCTCGCGATGAACTCCATCGCCATCGTCCTGCGCAACAAGTTCGAAAGTGAAAACTGAACACCATCAATGAGCCAAAGAGACAAAGCACCCGAGGGAGAACAGCAAGCCATGAACGGAACAGAGGACCCGACGAACGACGAGATGCTCGTCGAAACCGACGTGAGCGACGGGCTCTCTGCGTCGGAGAGTTCGGTGGGGCGGGACGCCGAGACCGTCATCAGCTCGGATAACATCAACGTCTGGTACGGCGACGACCACGCGCTCACCGACATCTCGATGGACATCCCCGAGAACAGCGTGACCGCCATGATCGGTCCCTCTGGCTGCGGGAAGTCCACGTTCCTCCGCTGTATCAACCGCATGAACGACCTCATCGACGTCGCCCGCGTCGAAGGGGGACTCACGCTCCGCGGCAAGAACGTCTACGACGATGACGTCGACCCCGTCGCGCTCCGCCGCCGCGTCGGCATGGTGTTCCAGAAGCCGAACCCGTTCCCGAAGAGCATCTACGAGAACGTCGTCTACGGCCTGAAGATTCAGGGTATCGACGCCGACTACGACGAGGTCGTCGAGGAGTCGCTCAAGCGCGCCGCCCTCTGGGACGAGGTGAAAGACCGCCTCCACGAGTCCGGTCTCGACCTCTCCGGCGGCCAACAACAGCGCCTCTGTATCGCCCGCGCCATCGCCACCGACCCCGAGGTGCTGCTCATGGACGAGCCCGCATCGGCGCTCGACCCCGTGGCGACCTCGCAAATCGAAGACCTCGTCGAGGAACTCGCCGAGGACTACACCGTCGTTATCGTCACCCACAACATGCAACAGGCGGCGCGTATCTCCGACAAGACCGCCGTCTTCCTCACGGGCGGCGAACTCGTCGAATTCGACGACACCCAGAAAATCTTCGAGAACCCCGAGAGCCAGCGCGTCGAAGACTACATCACCGGTAAGTTCGGATAACCCGTTCTCGCTCGCGAGGCTCGTGGCTCGTTTTGTGCCACCCTCGGTTCGCACCGCCGACTCGACGCCCGCGTTTCGGCGTCGCGCATTCGACACGGTCGTTCGGGACGTATCGGCGACTCGACCACCGAAACCATCACAAGGAATTTCACTTCGCCTGTTGGAACGTCACGTATGGCCAGAAACACGTACCAGTCTCGCCTCAATCAGCTCGAAGAGGACGTGTTGTATCTCAGCGAACTCGTCTCGGAGCGAGTTCGGCACGCCCTCGACGCGCTCGAAGACAAAGACGAGCGGAAGGCACAGGAAGTCATCGAGGGCGACCACGAAATCAACCGCATCTACCTCGACTTAGAGCAGGACTGTATCGACCTGCTCGCGCTCCAACAGCCAGTCGCGGGCGACCTGCGGTTCATCGCGGCGTCGTTCAAGATCATCACCGACCTCGAACGCATCGGCGACCTCGCGACCAACCTCGCGCAGTACGCCATCGACGCCGAAAACGACGTCTACACCGAAGTCGACATCCGCCGCATCGGCGACGCCGCACTCGACATGGTCGACCAGGCGATGGACGCCTACGAGACCGAAGACACCGACCTCTGTCAGTCCGTAGCGGAGCGCGACGACAGCCTCGACACGATGTGTGACAACGCGTCGCAGAGCATCGTCCGCGACCTCATGAGCGGCGACGACTTCGAGGGCGACGGCGACCTCGAACCCGAGACCGCGCTCGTCGACGTGCGCCGCCTCCTGCTGACGGTGCGCGACCTCGAACGCATCGGCGACCACGCCGTCAACGTCGCGGCGCGGACGCTCTACATGATAGACAACGACGACTCGCTGCTGTTCTGAGGCACGTCGGCGCTCGGGTGGCTCGGTCGGCCGCGGGTCGGTCAACGCGGGTCAGACCGAATCCCGGCGTTCTCCGCATTTTCCGAACGGGTCAGGCGGACGTCTGCATGAACAGATACCCGAACATCAGCCCCGCAGTTCCGACAGCCACAGCACTGTAGAGCAGGACGTACTTCAGCGAGTACGCTGACGCGTACCAGGCTGCGGCGGCGGCCGCGACGAGCGAAATGCCGAGCGTGCCGTACACCACGGGCATCCCCTCAAGCGATAGGCGGTGCGCCAGTAATGCTTCGGCGATGTGGGGCGCGAGGGCACCAGCGCAGACGACGAGGAACCCGCTGGTGAGCCGTCGGTCGATGTGGGCGGACACACAACTGTACTGACGACGCCCCGAAGTATGTTTTCTGGTTGTCATTCTGGATGTGCGCCCAAATCAAAGCCGCTGGCTGACACGGTTTGCGCAGCGAAAAAACCCGAAGAGCCGCCCCCAGCTTACTGGAAGCCGATGCGGCCGCCGTCGCGGGTGTCGGGCGACAGGCCCTCGCGGGACCCGCCCTTGAACTGGTCTTGGATGTCCTCGTAGTAGCGCATCAGCTCCTCGGTGATGGTCGGCCGAACCGACTCCATCGCCTTGCGGAAGTGGCGCATCTCGATCTCCTCGGCGTCGGAGTCCTCGCGGAGCGCCTCGATGGCCGCCTCGCGGCAGATGGATTCGAGGTCGGAGCCGACGTAGCCGTCGGTTATCTCCGCGATTTCGCGGAGGCTCACGTCGGGGGCGAGTGGGCTCCGCTGCGTGTGGATGTCGAGAATCTGTTCGCGGCCCTCCTCTTCGGGCTGGCCGATGAGCACGAGGCGGTCGAACCGGCCCGAGCGGATGAGCGCGGGGTCGATCATGTCCGGGCGGTTGGTCGCCGCGATGACCATGACGTTGCCTGCGTCTTCGAGGCCGTCTAACTCCGTCAGGAGCTGGTTGACGACGCGCTCGGAGACGTTGTTGCCCATGTCGTTGCCGCGGGCCGGGGCGAGCGCGTCAAGCTCGTCGAAGAAGATGATGGTCGGCGAGACCTGCCGCGCCTTGCGGAACGTCTGCCGAATCGCCTTCTCCGACTCGCCGACCCACTTCGAGAGCAGCTGCGGGCCGCGCACCGAGATGAAGTTCGCGTTGGTCTCGTTGGCGACGGCCTTCGCTATCAGGGTCTTGCCCGTGCCGGGCGGCCCGTAGAGGAGCACGCCCTTCGGGGCCTCGATACCCATCCGCTCGAACTTCTCGGGGGTCGTCAGCGGCCACTCGACGCTCTCTTGGACCTTCTGTTTGGGCCCTTCGAGACCGCCCACGTCCTCCCACGTCACCTTCGGGATCTCGACGAGCACCTCGCGCATCGCCGAGGGTTCGACCTCGCCGAGCGCGCCGCCGAAGTCGTCGTTCTTGACGACCATGCGGTCGATGAGGCTCGGCGGGATGTCCTCCCTGTCGAGGTCGATTTCGGGGAGGTAGCGCCGAAGCGCCTTCATCGCGGCTTCCTTCGTCAGCGCCTCGATGTCGGCACCGACGAAGCCGTGGGTGTCGTCGGCGAGGTCGTCGAGGTCGACGTCGTCCGAAAGCGGCATGCCGCGGGTGTGAATCTGGAGGATTTCCTTGCGGCCCTCCTCGTCCGGCACGCCGATTTCGATTTCGCGGTCGAACCGACCGGGACGGCGGAGCGCGGGGTCGACCGAATCGACACGGTTCGTCGCCGCGATGACGATGACCTGTCCGCGGGCTTCGAGCCCGTCCATCATCGTCAAGAGTTGGGCGACGACCCGGCGTTCGACCTCGCCGGTCACGTCCTCGCGCTTGGGCGCGATGGAGTCGAGCTCGTCGATGAAGATGATGCTCGGCGACTCCTCTTTGGCGTCCTCGAATATCTCGCGGAGTTGCTGTTCGGACTCGCCGTAGTACTTCGAGATGATTTCCGGCCCTGCGATAGAGAAGAAACTCGCCGAGGTCTCGTTGGCGACCGCGCGAGCGAGAAGCGTCTTCCCGGTGCCCGGCGGGCCGTGGAGCAACACCCCCTGCGGGGGCTCGATGCCCAGTTTCTTGAATATCTGGGGGTGTTTCATCGGCAGTTCGACCATCTCGCGGACGCGCTGAATCTCGTTGGTCAGGCCGCCGATGTCCTCGTAGGTGATACCGCCGCCGGCCTTCTCGAAGCCGGAGATGGGCTCCTCGCGGAGTTCGACGTCGGTGTCCTCGGTGACGAGGACGACGCCCTCCGGCTTCGTCTCGACGGCGATGAGCGGAATCGCCTGTCCGGGCGACCGCATGAACGGGTGGTTCGTACTCGACATCACCGGGACGATGTCGCGTTCGACCACAGGCCGCTTGAGAATCTGCCGTTTGACCATGCCGGCCGCGTCAGACCCGAACTGGACGCTCGCCTCTTCGGGCGGCGCCAGCACGAGTTTGTCGGCCTTCGTGGCCTCTGCCTTGCGGATAGTGACCCGTTCTCCGATGCCCACGTCGGCATTCTGCCGCGTGAACCCGTCGATACGGACCGTATCCGTGTTCCAGTCCTGCCGGTCTGCCCGCCACACCTTCGCGGCGGTCGTTTTTCCTCCCTCGATCTCGATGATGTCTCCCGGCGAGAGCTTGAGATGGAGCAAGGTGTCCGGATCAAGACGGGCGATACCGCGCCCCGAGTCGTTCGGGTACGCTTTCGCCACTTCGAGTTGGACTTCGTTCATGATTACCTCGCGGGGATGCTGATACCTGTGAGAGGCCATCGGATAAGTCCTTCCCCGGTCGGTCCGAGGCACCGTCCTCTCGTGGTTACAGCCTAGCACAGCGTAGGGCGGGCGGCTACTAATCCCTACCGACTGGACAGGCGTCGGCGCGTCGATGGCTGGCGTTTTTACGCTCGAACACCACGGTTCACGCATGCGACTCCTCGCGTTCGACGGCCGGATGGGTGCCAGCGGCGACATGCTCCTCGGCGCGCTCGTCGCCGCCGGTGCCGACCCGTCCGTCCTCTCGCCCGTCGAAGACGCCCTCGACGTGACCTACCGGATCCACGAAGTCGATAAAAACGGCATCCTCGCGACCAAGGTGGACGTGCTCCTCGCGGAGACCGACGGCGGCGACCCCCGCGGCGAGGGCCACGGCGACGACCACCGACGCCTGCGCGCCGACGGCGACGACGGGGGAGACTCCGACGACGGCGGCGACGGCGACGACGCCGAACACAGCCACCAACACCAGTATCACCACCACGACCGCGCTCACGACGAGGCCGGGCACGACCACGACGACGGGCACGGTCATTCGCACGGCGGCGGTGATGGTCACGGACACTCGCACGACCATTCGCACTCACACAACAACGACCATTCGCACTCACACAACAACGACCA
>NZ_JAMYJY010000155.1:0-5955 GCF_024136985.1 Haloferax sp. AB510 | reverse complement strand
GGACGGCCGCGGATGCCGAGTCGTGCCGTAGCCGCCGCGTCGGTCGCGGCCGACGCGCCGCCGTCTTCGGCGGCCGTCCCCGACGACGCCGAACCACTGTCCAGTTCGACCGTCCGGTCGTCGGGGAGCCACGCGCGGGTGACGGTCATGCGGTTTTCGGTCAGCGTCCCCGTCTTGTCGGTGACGATGTAGTCCACCGCGCCGAGGCTCTCGACGACCGCGAGGTTGCGGACGAGCGCGTTGCGCTCCATGAGCGTCCGCGACCCCAGCGCGAGGGTGAGCGTGACGACCGCCGGAAGCCCCTCGGGGACCGCCGCGACGGCGAGCGTGACGGCGACGAGGAGGACGACAACCGGATCGGTCGCGGTGAGGAACAGCTGGACCGCCGCAATGAGCAGGATGAGCGCGACGATGCCGATGCCGATGCGGCGGCCGAGGCGGTCCACCTCGATTTCGAACGGCGTCTCGCGCTGGCGGGCCTGTCCGAGTTGGTCGGCGATGGCTCCGAGTTCGGTGTCCATCGCGGTGGCGACGACGACGGCCTCCGCACGGCCCCTGACGACCGTGGTCCCGGCGTGAAGGACGCTTCTCCGGTCGGCCAGCGCCGCGTCGGCTTCGACGGAGTCGGCCGCCTTGTCCACCGGGGCGCTCTCGCCGGTCAGCGTCGACTCGTCGGCGCGGCAGTCGGCCGCCGTGAGAATACGGGCGTCTGCGGGGACGGCGTCGCCCGCTTCGAGGACGACCACGTCGCCCGGGACGACCTCGGTCGCGGGGACGGCCCGAATCGAGCCGCCGCGTCGGACCGTCGCGTCCGGCGTCGCCATCTCCCGGAGCGCCGCGAGCGCCTGCTCGGCGCGGTAGTTCTGCACGAAGCCGAACAGGCCGTTTCCGAGCAGGATGAGCAGGATGAGCGCGGCGTCGGTGTAGCCCGGGTCGCGGCCGGGAAGGAGGCCGACGACGAGCGAGAGGCTGGCGGCGAAAAAAAGCAGGAGGATGAGCGGCCCGGTGAACTGCGAGACGAGGAGCGAAAGCGGCGAGACGCCCTCCTCGTCGGCGAGTTCGTTCGGTCCCTCATCGGCGAGTCGGCGGGCCGCGTCGTCGTCGTTGAGGCCGTCGCGGCTCGATTCGAGTCGCTCCAGCGCCGCCTCGCGTTCGAGCGCGTGCCACGGGACGTCCTCGCGTCCGCTCGCTTCCTCGGCCTCCCGATGCGCGGTTGCCTGCTCGTGCACGCTTCGACTGAACGACACGAGCGGACGTATGTCCACCGACGATTTTCACCCCGCCGCAGTCGGCGGTACGATGAATATCGTTCGGGTCGCACGTTCGACCATGTGTGTGGTGTGTCAGCGTGCCTGAGCGGGTGGCGGCATCGAGCGAGAGCGTCTGTCCGTACTGTGGCGTCGGCTGTGGCATCCGCTACGACGCCGACCGCGGGAGCGCTGTCGGGTGGCACGGCCCGGTCAACACGCGGGGCGAACTCTGTCCCAAGGGGGCCGCGGCGTGGGACGTGGTCGAACACGACGAGCGCCTGACCACCCCGCTGGTGCGAGTGAACGGCCGGCTCGTCGAGGCAACGTGGGACGAGGCGTTCGACCGCATCGAACGCGAGTTCTCCCGCGTCGTCGCCGACCACGGGCCGGACTCTGTGTTCTTCTTCTCGTCGTCGAACTGCACGAACGAGGAGAACTACCTGCTCCAGAAGACGGCGCGGGCGCTCGGGACGAACAACATCGACAACTGCGCGCGGCTCTGTCACGCCTCGACGGTGGCGGCGATGGGCGACCGCTTCGGCGCGGGCGCGATGACGAACTCGCTTTCGGACCTCGGGGAGGCCGACGTGTTCCTCGTGACCGGCGCGAACCCCGCCGAACAGCACCCGGTCATCTTCCGGTCGTACCTGCTTCCGGCGCTCAAGTCGGGGACGACCATGATTCACGTCGACCCGCGCGAGAACCAGACGACGAAGGCGGCGGACATCCACCTCCCGGTGAAGCCGGGGTTTGACATTCCGCTTCTCAACGCGATGGCCGCCGTCATCGTCGAGGAGGGACTGGTCGACGAGGCGTTCGTCGCCGAGCGAACCACGGGGTTCGCGGCGCTCCGCGAACACCTCTCGGTGGTCGATATCGACGCGGAAGCCGAGCGCGCCGGCGTCGACCCCGCCGACCTCCGCGCCGCGGCGAGAGCCTACGGCGAGGCCGGCCGCGCGGCTATCTTCACCGGCATGGGGATGAGCCAACACCACTACGGCACCGACAACGTGCAGGCGCTCATCAACCTCCCGCTCCTGACCGGCAACGTCGGGAAGGCAGGGACCGGCGTCAACCCCCTCCGCGGGCAGAACAACGTGCAGGGCGCGGGCGACGTGGGCGCGCTCCCGAACGTCTTACCGGGGTATCGCCCCGTCACCGACGACGACGCCCGCGCCGCCGTTTCCGACGTGTGGGGGTTCGAACCGCCCGCACTCCCGGGACTCACGGAGGTCGAAGCGACCCATCGCTTCGGCGACGAGGTGCGGGCGGCCTACGTCTTCGGCGAGAACCCCGCCGTGACAGAGCCGAACGCGAACCGCGTTCGCGAGGCGTTCGAGGCGCTCGACTTCTGCGTCGTCCACGACGTGTTCCCGACCGAGACGGCCGAATTCGCGGACGTAGTGCTTCCCGGGAGCGTCTGGGCCGAGAAGTCGGGGACGGTGACGAACACCGACCGACAGGTCATCCGGATGAACCGGAACGTCGCGCCGCCGGGGGACGCCCGCGCCGACCTCGACATCCTCCGGGAGTTCGCCGCCCGCGTGGCCGGCCTCGACGCGCCCGCGACCCCCGAGGGCGTCTTCGACGAACTCCGGCGGGTGACGCCCATCTACGCCGGCATGTCGTACGACGGTATCGGAACGGGGAGCCAGCGCTGGCCGTTCCCGGTTGGCGCGACCGAGGGGACGGCCATCCTCCACGCCGACGCGTTCGAATCGGGGTCGAAGACCGCACCGTTCCGGGTTGTCGAACACGTCGCCCCGGCCGACTCCGTCGCCGACGGCGAACTCGTCCTCGTGACGGGACGTGTCCTCCAGCACTTCAACAGCGGCGCGCTCACCCGCCGCTCGGGCGTGCTGATGCGGATGCGCGGCGAGGACAGCCTGCAGATTCACCCCGACGACGCCGCCGCCTGCGGCATCGAAGACGGGGCGACCGTCCGCGTCGAAAACGACCGCGGCGAAATCCGGGTCGCGGCCGAGGTGACGCCCGCGGTCCGCCGCGGGACCGTCTTCGCCACGTTCCACTACGCGGAGCCGCTCGTGAACCGGTTGACCGGCGACGCGCTGGACCCGACCGCGAAGATACCCGAGTACAAACACAGCGCCGTCCGCGTGACGGCCGAGTCGGGGGTGGCGGTCGATGACTGACGACCCGTCCGCGCCCCCCGCGTCGCTCCCGACGCTGGCCGACGCCCTCGGCATCGGCCCGGACGACCTCGTCTGCGCCGTCGGCGCAGGCGGTAAGAAATCGCTGCTCTATCGACTCGCCCGCGACCTCGACGGCGTGGTCACGAGCACCGTCCGCATCCCCATCTTCGACGACGAGGTGGCCGAGGTCGTCGTCACGGACGACCCCGAGACCGCCGTCGCCGAGACGCAGACCCGCCCGCTCGGCCTCGTCCCGGAGCGCGAACGGACCGACCGCTACCGCGGCTACGACCCGGCGACGGTCGACCGAATCGCGCGCGCCAGCGACGACGTGGTGCTCGTCAAGGCCGACGGGGCGCGGTCGCGCTGGCTGAAAGCGCCCGGCGAGGACGAACCGCAACTCCCCGACACGGCCGACCTCGTCTGCCCGGTCGCCAGCGTCCGGGTCGTCGGTGAGGCGCTTTCCGACGAGCGCGTCCACCGGCCGGAACTCGTCTCCGACGTGTCGGGCACGGCCGTCGGCGACCCGATATCCGAGTGGGACGTGGCCGCCGTGCTGTCGAACGACTGCGGCGGGATGAAAGACGTGCCCGAGACGGCGCGGGTCGTCCCGGTGCTCAACATGGTCGACGACGAGCGACTGGCCGAGACGGCCGAGGAAATCGCCAGATGGCTCCGCGAGCACCCGCGCGTCGACCGGGTCGTGGCGACCTCCCTCGCCGCCGACGAGCCGATCGTCGGGCTCTACTGACTCGGCTCCCGCTCAGGGTGTGTCCGTCCTCTCGCCGCGGCGACGACCCCTTCCGACGGGTCTCGGCCGCGAGGCGGTTCATCTGGCGGTTTCGCGCCCCGTCAACTCGTCGAGTTCGAGTTCGACGAGGTGGAACTCGAGGTCGTCGACCTCCTCGTCGAACACGCGGACGCCGCCGAACAGTTCGTTGATGGTCGTCGCATCCGGTCGCTCGTCGTCCGGGAGGACGCGAATCGGGCCGCGAGCCATGATACTCCACGAGTCTTTGCCCGCGTCCTCGTAGCAGACGAACGTCGCCTCCTCGGTCTCCTCGATGAACGCGAACTTCTCGCTTCGCCCGTCGTCGGTGAGGCGGAACAGGAGCCGACCCCCCTCGGCGTCGTAGGAGACGTGCGCGGGAATCGCGTAGGAGCGCCCGCCGTCGGCCAGCGACAGCACGCCCGACGAAGCGTTCGACAGCCGTTCGGAGACGGTCTCCGGGTCGGTCCCGACGGTGTAAACGTACCTGATATCTCGCATACCTGATGTTCGCGGCCGCGACACATGAAACGGTGGCTCGACGACGGCGTCCGCCGACCCCCGAGCGGCGTCAGGGGAGATAGAAGTGGGACTTGGGGAACCGCCTGTGAATCTCCGGGGGCGCGTGGCGGACGATGTGCACGTCGTGGGCGTCGTCGCTGGCGACGTTCCCGCCGACGCTGACGAGCGGAACGACGACACGGCCCGCGTTCTCGCTCCCGACGAAGATGACGGTCGCATCCGTCTCAGACGCGACTGTCCTGAGCTTCGAAACGATGTTCCCCGGAGCGGGGTTCTTGCCGACTGAGACTGCCTGAAACGACGCCGACGGCGCGATGTCGACCGCGGTTTTGTGGAGTTCTCCGACGACGGTCTGTCGGTCGAAAACCTCCCGCGACGGGACCCACCCCGCCTCGACGGCGTACGCCGAGTCGTCGGGGACCACGGCGACGGCGAGCACGTCGTGACCGGTGGCCGACGCGAACTGTGCGGCGCTATCGAGCGCCGCGTTCGCCAGTCGAGAGCCGTCGTAAGCGACGAGGTACATGCGTTCCGGTCGTTCTGCGGCCCTGATAAATCAGTCGTCGGCTACCGACTCGATTCGCTCGCCGGACACGGAAAGTCGGTCGAGCGCGTCTTGTGCGGCGTCGCCCACGGCGTTCGTGTCTCGGTAGGAGTCACCGAGTCCCACTTCCCGGCGGTGCCACTCGCCGTCGGCGAAGGCGAAGATATCGACCCACCAGTAGAGCGTCAGTCCCCGCGCGAACTCGGTGATGGTGACGCGTCGGTCCGAGTCGGGCGACTCGTAGACGGTCTTAGCGCTCGCCTCGTCGGTGTCCACGTCGGTCTCGACGGTCCACCCCTCCGGAACGGCGAGCGAGAAGGGGTCGTCTGTCATTATCGTTCCCGACGGGGCGGAGTGACTTGATTGGTCCGCTTTCGGCGACCGTCTCGGGAAGGCGACTCAGTCGAGCGACCGCGCCGAGTTGGCGACGACGAGCAGGCTCGACGTGCCCATGGCGACGGCGGCGAAAAGCGGGTTGAGCACGCCGAGGGCGGCCAGTGGGATGGCGACCGCGTTGTAGCCGAACGCCCACGCGAGGTTGCCGCGGATGCGGCGGTTCACTCCGGTCGAAAGCGAGAACACCTCCGGAATCGCGTCGATGTCGCGGCCGACGAGCACCGCGTCGGCGGCGTCGCCCGCGATGTCCGTCCCCGTGCCGAGCGCGATGCCGATGTCGGCGGCGGCGAGCGCGGGCGCGTCGTTGCTCCCGTCGCCGAC
>NZ_JAMYJY010000154.1:0-6284 GCF_024136985.1 Haloferax sp. AB510 | reverse complement strand
CGAACCGTCGAACCGTCGAACCGTCGAACCGTCGAACCGTCGAACCGTCGAACCGTCGAACCGAGCGCGAGTCAGGCTATTCTGCTTCCGTCCCCGCGCCGAGCGCCGCCGCCAGCGCGACGAGGTAGCCGAGTCCCACCTTGACCTCGGGGTCACGGGTGGCGCGCAGGAGACCGACCGCGCCCACGGGCGCCGCCTCCGCCTCCTCCGCGTCGCCGACGGCGCGAAGCAGGCGCTTCATCCCGGCGACGGTGTCGGGGTCCGAAGCGTCGTCGGCGACCTCGGCGAGCGAGGTGCCGGTCCGGGCGAGCGACCGGACCATCTCGTCGTCGAGCGCGTCGACGCCGAGTTCGAGCACGTCGATGAGGTCGTTGACGAGACCGAGTCGTTCGACGAGGAGGGCGACCTCCTCGGGGTTGTTCTCGATGGCCCGCACGAGTTCGTCGGGCACCGGCTGTTCGGTCGTCGTGGTTGATTCGTGGTCCTGCATTGGTCTCACCTCAGAGCATCCCCCTGGCGGTCAGCCAGTACGATTCGTTGTAGGCGTGTTTGGCCCAGTGGATGGGCTTCGACGGCTGGCGCATCGTCGCGGGCGTCTCGTAGTCGAACGAGACGAACGACGCCTCGTCGAGGCCGGTCTCGACGAAACAGACGGTCTTGCCGTCGTACCGCTTCGTCGGCGTGCGACCCCGGACTTCCGCGGCGATTCGCTCCGCGACGGTAAAGGCCTGGAAGTGCGCCGCGCTCCCGGCTTTCGGGATGGGCAGCGCCGCCGTGTCGCCGATGGCGTACACGTCCTCGGCGGCGGTCGCGCGGAGGGTCCGCTGGTCGACGTCGACCCAGCCGGCGTCGCCGAGGCCGGAGTCAATGATGAGTTCATCCCCGCGGTGCGGCGGGATGCCGACGAGCAGGTCGTAGTCTACTTCCGCGCCGTTCTTTGCCGAGACGACCCGTCCGTCCGGGTCGATGGCGTCGACGACGAAGTCGGTCTCGACGCGGACCCCCCGCTCGGCCAGAATCGGGTCGGCCCACTCGGCGACCTCGGGCTTCCCGTGGCTCCGTGCCATCGGGTACGTGTAGACGAGGTCAGTGTCCTCGCGCAGACCCCGGCTCCGGAGCCAGTCGTCCACGATGAACGTGAATTCGAGCGGCGCGGCCGGGCACATGTGGGGCGTCCCGACGACGCTCAACACGAGGCGACCGCCGTTGAACTCCGCGAGCGCGTCGCGGAGCCGTTCGGCCCCCTCGGCGCTGTAGAAGTGGTGTGCGCCCTCCCGGAAGCCGGGAACCGCGTCGGGGTCGAGCTTCGCGCCGGTCGCGAGGACGAGCGTGTCGTAGTCGAGCACCTCGTCGCCGTCCTGACAGTAGAGGCGCTTTTCGTCGGTGTCGACGCGACGGACGCGGTTAGTGACGATATTCACCCGCTCGTCGACGAGGTCCCGCAGGTCGCGGACGCCGTCCTCCGGCTCCGCGACTCCGAACGGAACGTACAAGAACACCGGCTTGTAGACATGTTTCGTGTCGTCGGAGACCAGCGACACCTCCACGTCGCCGTCGTCTATCTCCGACGCGAGTTCCTCGGCGAGACGGTTCGAAACCACCGTCCCACCCGTGCCACCGCCAACGACTACGATTCGGTTCGTCATGGAGTTCACCTACCTAAACGGTGGGCCGCCGACGGGATAGTATTGCAAGCTATTTCCAACATTATGAGAACCAAGCGACGGCGCGGCCGCTCGGAGCGACGAGGGAAGGGGAGGATGTGGGGTGCGACGGAGGTGTGGGGGGAACGGGGGTACTGGAGTCGTGTGAAATCGGCCGAGCGGCCGAGCGCTGGCTTACTCGGGCTTGAGACCGGCGTCCTGCACGCGCATGATGGCCTCGCCGTCGGCGAGGTTCGGCGCGTCAACGAGACGGACGATACGCTTGTCGCCCTTGGACTTGCGGAGGTAGATGCGGAACGTCGAGGTGTGGCCGAGGATGTTGCCACCGATGGGCTGGGTCGGGTCGCCGAAGTAGGAGTCGGGGTTCGACGCGACCTGGTTGGTGACGAGGATGCCCGTGTTGAACAGGTCGCCGATGCGCATCAGGTCGTGGAGGTGCTTGTTGAGCTTCTGCTGGCGTTCTGCGAGTTCGCCGCGGCCGACGTACTCGGCGCGGAAGTGGGCGGTGAGCGAGTCGACACAGAGGAGGCGGACCGGCCACTCGGTGTCCTCGTGCTCGCCGGCGAGTTCCTTGGCCTTCTCGGCGAGGAGAATCTGGTGGTTGGAGTTGAACGCCTTGGCGACGTGAATCTTGTCGAGGACGTCGTCGACGAGTGCCTGCATGGTCTCTTCGTCGTCAACGGAGCCTTCGATTTCGCGGTCTTCGAGCGTCGCTTCGAGCGCCTCGTCTTCGAGGCCGCGGACCATGTCGTCGATACGCTCGGGGCGGAACGTGTCTTCGGAGTCGATGAAGATACACCCGCCGCCGAGACCACCCTGTTCGGGCGGGAGCTGGACGTTGACGGCCAGTTGGTGCGTGATCTGGGACTTCCCGGCACCGAACTCGCCGTACACCTCGGTGATGGACTGCGTTTCGAGGCCGCCGCCGAGGAGTTCGTCCACTTCGTCGATCTGCCAGCTCAGCTTGCCGATCTGCTGGCGTCGTTCGAGGACCATCGAACCGGTCTCGAAGCCGCCCACGTCGGCCGCGTCGCGGGCCGCGTTGATGATGTCCGAGGCCGTGCTGGAGCCGATGTCGGCCTTGTTCGATAGCTCGCCGGGGCTGGCGACTGCGATGGACTGATAGCTGTCGTAGCCGGTGTCGGTGAGTTTGTCGGCTGTCGCCGGGCCGACGCCGGGGAGACTTTCGAGGTCGTCTTCTGCCATACCCAGTCGTTCCGCCTATACCCTCATAAACCCTCGTTAACAGCAAGGTGAAAGTAAAAACGAGGGACGAGGAGGGGTCGATGACGAGCGTCTGACGGAGTTTCAAGTTAGAAGTCGAGACGTTCGGTGGTGACGAAAGGAATCAAGTCAGGTCAGGTTAGGTTAGCCTGATTGGATATGTAGAATCTGACAGAATCAGCGCACAACATACAGAAGGTGTGTCTACCAGTAGAAGTAGCTCATAGCTTGAAGCAGCCACACTACACCTAGAAACCGATAGAGCAAGCGTTGAGTCCCGTCAGTATGGCTCCACGGCCGAGAGAAGGGAAGAGATGACCAACATTTCTTATCGAAATTTACTGCCCAGATTGGAGTCAGTATCATAATCACTCCGAGGAGCAGGAGAACCGAATTGAGGACAAAGGTGAGTTCTATCATTACTATCGAACGGAGGGTCTATTGAGTAACCCTTCAAGCAGATCCTCATCGGAACGCTACTAATTTCGGCAGTTTTCCCGTGCAGCAGGTCGGAAGCCGATGGAGTCTGTATCAACCACAACGGTAACCTCGTAACAATCAAAGCCTTCAGTCCCACCTGCATACTCAAGAAAATCTCCCGTTGAAAATGATTCTTCGCCGACACCCTCTGCAGAAATCTCTATTTTGTACGATGTTTGTTCGCCTAACCAGTCTTCTTCGATAAGAACCTCTCCATATGAATTAGTGGATTTACCATCAAGTGTGTGAGACTTCTCATAGATACTGTCCCCGTCTCGGCTGACAGTCACCAACGTTTCTGTTTCCTGGGTACGTTGGTTCCGTACGTAGATGCTGTCAAGGCCTGGCGGTTTAGATTCAGTATCCTCACCGGTCATACCTAAGCACCCTCCGAAGGCCGAAATCCCGATTATTGCAAGTATCCGTCGTCGTGAACTGGAAATCGGAGCAGATTCAGTCATCTGAATAGATTCAATATTTTGAAACGAATAATAGTACTGGCAGACCTCCTAGTTGTGGTTATTCACTATATGGTGCAGGCTTATCGAGGCGGTCCCGAATTCGTTCACTACGTGCCTCATCCATCTCAGATTCTGCAACCTCAATGACTTCGGATTTCTTAGTTGATAGTGGGCAATTCGTTGCTATGTTATCAAATGTCACTTCCTCACCACTGCTTTGTGTGGAGATCGCCATAAGTCGGCTTCTTTCACACTCAGAGCAGTTAGCATCACACGCTCCGCGGCGCGGAATACAGCTCAGTCTCTTGCGTCCATGTTTGATTCATGCTCCGCTGGGATAGCAGAATTTCCACCGAGTCAGCACGGCCTCAACAAACCACCAGCAACAGAGCCGTCAAGTCAAACCCTCACTCCCACGGGTGGCCGTTCCGCGTCGACGGCCACAGCGGGTACCAGTAGCTCTCGTCGTCCTCTATCGTCAGTTCCCCGTCGAGGACGGATTCGAGTTTGAACTCCAGACTCTGATTCCGCGAGGAGGTGCCCTGCGGAGCGAAGGGGTAGTACGCCCCGCGGCGGAACGAGTAAATCCAGTAGGCGCGGTCGCCGTCGCGCTCGAAGCCGAACAGGGCGGCGAGCAGGCGCGACCCGTAGCCGCGCTCGATAAACTCGTCGGCGGCGAAGTGGACGCTCGTCACGAGGTCCTCGGGGTCGTCGTCGGCGAGGACGACCCAGTTGTAGCCGTGGCCGTCGGTGTGGCGGCGGAACTCGGTTCCGGTCTCCTCGCTCCCGGCCGTGAGGATGTCTTCGACGGCGTCGACGGTGTCCGCGAAGTCGGTGCTATCGACGGAGGAGAAACACAGCGCCGCCTCGTCGGCCGAGTCGAACCGGAGGTCGGCCTCCATCGTGAGGTACGCCGTGCTCATCCCGAAGAGGTCTTCGGGGTCCGCTTTGGTGGTCGCGTCGGACTCGGCGCTGATGCCGAGCATGGCGCGGAATGAATCGAACAGCCCCATCGGTGCTTAGACGGTCTCCATCTCGCGCTCCATGTCGCGGAGGCGCTCGACGCGGTTCTCGGTCGAGGGGTGGGTGCTGAACAGGCGGCCGATGAAGTCCGACTTGATGGGGATGATGAAGAACGCGTTCATCTCCGAGGTGTCGCGCATGTCGCGCTTCGGGACGTTGTCCATCCGGCCCGAAATCTTGAGGAGCGCGGACGCCAGCGCCGAGGGACGACCGGTGATGACGGCGGCCCCGCGGTCGGCGGCGTACTCGCGGTAGCGCGAGAGCGCCCGAATCAGCAGGTACGAGATTATCCAGACGAGGAGCGACGCGATGATGGCCACGATGACCGGCGCGTTCTGGCGGTTGTCGTCGCCGCCGAAGAACCAGCCCCAGCGGACGATGAGGAAGGCGATGCTGGAGAGGAACGACGCGATGGTCATGACCATCACGTCGCGGTTCTTCACGTGCGCGAGCTCGTGGGCGATGACGCCCTCCAGTTCCTCGTCGTCGAGGGTGTCCATCAGGCCGGTCGTGACGCAGACGGCCGAGCTCTTCTGGGAGCGCCCCGTCGCGAAAGCGTTCGGGACGCGCGTGTCGGCGATGGCGACCTTCGGCTTCGGGAGGTCCGCCTGCTGAGAGAGGCGACCGACCATCGCGTGGAGTTTCCGCGCCTGCGGGCCGTCGTCCTCGTCGACGACGGTCGCACCCATGCTGTACAGCGCGATTTTATCGCTGAAGAAGAACTGCGCGAAGAGGAAGACGCCCATGAACCCGGCCATGACGGCGAGGCTCTGGAAGTAGGCGAACAACACCCCCGCGAAGACGATGTAGAGGGCGAACAGGAGGAACATCGTGAGCGCCATCCGCCCGCGAAGTCCCCAGTCCGGTTTCCAGTTCATACCACGTGATTAGTAATCCGGCTAATAAACGCTGTTGGAGTGCGAAGGCGTCGCACGCTGGCGCCCGAAGCGTGGAGAATGGGGATACACCGTTTTGCCGCGGGAGCACGTAGTTCCGGGTGACATGTTCGCCGATAGGGAAGACGCGGGCCGCCGGCTGGCGGACCTGCTCGACGAGCGAGAAGAGACGGCGGACCTCGTGTTGGCCATCCCGCGAGGCGGACTCCCCGTCGGCAGGGAGGTCGCGGACCGCCTCAGAGCGCCGCTCGACGTGGTGGTCGCGTCCAAGGTCGGCGCACCCGACAACCCCGAACTCGCCGTGGGGGCAGTCGCGGGCGACGGGAGTGCGTGGTGGAACGACGACCTGCTCTCGTATCTCGACGTTGGCGACGACTACCTCGACCGCGAGCGCGAGCGCGAGGCCGAGGCGGCGAGAGAGAAGGTGTCGCTGTACCGCGGCGGCGACCCGCTTCCCCGACGTGGCCGGAAAGCGCGTGGTCGTCGTCGACGACGGCGTCGCCACGGCGCGACCGCCCGAGCGTGCCTGCGGCAGG
>NZ_JAMYJY010000153.1:0-6356 GCF_024136985.1 Haloferax sp. AB510 | reverse complement strand
CGGCGACCGACTGGTCGTGGAGGTGCGCGCCGACGGCGGCGGCGATGGCCGCGGCCTCCTCGGCGTCGGCGTCGTCCGGAATCGACAGCCCCGACAGCAGCTCCCCGCTCATAGCGGGATGTTGCCGTGTTTCTTGTCGGGTTGCGACTTGCGCTTGGAGTTCAGCATCCGGAGGTCGGAGATGAGTCGTTCGCGGGTCTCGCCGGGTTCGATGACGTCGTCGATGAAGCCGCGGTCCGCGGCGGTGTAGGGGTTGGCGAACTCCTCGCGGTACTCCTCGATGAGCTCGTCGCGGCGGGCGTCGGGGTCGTCCGCGGCGTCGAGTTCGTCGCGGTAGAGGATATTGACCGCGCCCTGCGGGCCCATCACGGCGATTTCGGCGGTCGGCCACGCGTAGTTCACGTCCGCGCCGAGGTGCTTCGAGGCCATCACGTCGTACGCGCCGCCGTAGGCCTTGCGCGTGATGACGGTCATGAGGGGGACCGTCGCCTCGGAGTAGGCATAGAGGAGCTTCGCGCCGTGGCGGATGATGCCGTTGTGCTCTTGGTCGGTGCCGGGCAGGAAGCCGGGCACGTCCACGAACGAGAGGATAGGAATGTTGAACGAGTCGCAAAAGCGGATGAAGCGCGCGCCCTTCTCGGAGGCCTCGATGTCGAGGGTGCCGGCGTTCACGCGGGGCTGGTTGGCGACGATGCCGACCGAACGGCCGTCGAGGCGGCCGAAGCCGACGACGATGTTCTTCGCGAAGTCCTCCTGGACGCCGAAGAAGGAGCCCTCGTCGAGGACGCCGTCGAGCACGTCGTGGATGTCGTAGGGCTTTCGCGGCTGGTCGGGCACGACCTCGGCGAGGTCGTCGTCGACGCGCTCGGGGTCGTCCCACGGCTCGACGCGCGGGGGGTCTTCGACGTTGTTCTGCGGGAGGTACGAAAGCAGGTGTCGGATGTCGTCGAGCGCCTGTTCTTCGGTGTCGGTGGCGAAGTGGGCGACCCCGCTCGTCGAGGTGTGGGTCGTCGCGCCGCCGAGTTCGTCGAAAGTGACCTCCTCGCCCGTGACCGTCTTAATGACGTCCGGGCCGGTGATGAACATGTGGCTCGTGTCGCGGACCATGAAGGTGAAGTCCGTCAGCGCGGGGGAGTACACCGCGCCGCCCGCGCAGGGGCCCATGATGGCCGAAATCTGCGGGATGACGCCGGACGCCTCGGTGTTGCGGCGGAAGATTTCGCCGAAGCCGCCGAGCGACTGGACGCCCTCTTGAATCCGCGCGCCGGCGGAGTCGTTGAGACCGACGACGGGTGCACCGACCTCCATCGCCTTGTCCATCACCTTGCAGACCTTCTCGGCGAACACCTCGCCGAGCGAGCCGCCGAAGACGGTGAAGTCGTGGGCGAAGACGAAGACGGTCCGGCCGTCGACCTCGCCGTAGCCGGTGATGACGCCGTCGCCGGGGAGCTTCGTCTCCTCCATCCCGAACTTGTGGTTGCGGTGGGTCCGGAACTGGTCGAACTCGCGGAAGGTGCCGTCGTCGAGGAAGTAGTCGATGCGCTCGCGGGCGGTCATCTTGCCCTTGTCGTGCTGGGAGGCGATTCGGTCCTCACCGCCGCCTTTCAGGGCTTCCTCGCGCTTCTCGCGGAGTTCGTCGATCCGGTCTTCCATCGTCATGCCAGACCACCTTCGCTCATTGGAGCAACGGTCCGCAGTCCTCGGTCAAAGGAGTTCCGCAATCCGGCAACCCTTACTTCGACAGTTGTCGAAGAATAGGTGGAACAATCATCATGGTTGTTGGCGGGGGCGCGGGCCGCTTCTCGCGGTCGAGTCGGCCCAAAACGGAGGACGAAGTCGAGTCAGTGCGTCGAACGCGGCGGGATGGTCGCCGCTCAGACGACTGAGTTGGGCTGCCGAAGACCGAAGAACGCCGCGGCAGACGCGACGACGGCGACGCCGACGGTCGGCCAGAAGCCGATGGTCGTGTCCACGCCGAAGTGCGTGAGGAGCGTGAAGACGAGGAACAGCGGGAGGACGACCCCGACGGCGAAGAGCCACGGCGTACCGAGGGACTTCGAGAACTCACCCGCGCCGGCGGCGAACTCCTCGAGCGCCTCGCGGCCCATGACCCAGCCGACGAACAGGAGGAATGCGGCGAGGCCGGCGGTCAGGAGGACGTTCACGAGCGGGCCGGCGACGAAACCGAAGATGCCCGGGTTGAACGCGCAGACGGTGCCGGTGACGGCGACGAGCGCGGTCATCCCGACGACGGCGCGCCTGCGTGAGACGCCGTACTCGTCGACGAGGAACGCGACGGGGATTTCGAGCATGCTGATGGAACTCGACAGCGCCGCGAGCGTCACGACGGCGAAGAACGCGGTGGCGATGAGCGTCCCCGCGGGGAGTTGCGAGAACGCCCCAGCGAGGCCGACGAACAGCGCGCCCGGCCCGGTGCCGGTCTCAGTCGGATTGATTCCCTGCGAGAACAGAAGCGGGAAGACGACGAGACCGGTGATGACGCCGACGCTCGTGTTGAGGACGGCGATGGCGCTCCCGTCGAAGGGAAGCGAGCGGTCCTCGTCGAGGTACGAGGAGTAGGTGATCATCGTGCCCGCGCCGAGCGAGAGGGTAAACAGCGCCTGTCCGGCGGCGGGGCCGAGGATGGCGAAGAAGTTCTCGGTGATGACCGAGGGGTCGAACCGGAGGAAGAAGGTGTAGCCGGCGGCCGCGTTCGGCTGGGTCGCGGCCCAGGCGGCGAGACCGGCGAGCAGGATGAGCACGGCGGGCATCATGACCTTCGTGCCGAGTTCGATGCCCTTGCGGACGCCCGCGAAGACAATGAGCGCAGTCAGTCCGAGAAACAGGAGGTGGTAGAGCGCGGCGTCGACGCCGGCGGAAACGCCGCCGAAGTACTGGCCCGGATTCGTGAAGTACGCGGGGTTTCCGCCGACGACCGCGGCCCCGCTTTCGAGGAGATACCGGATAATCCACCCGCCGACGACGCTGTAGAACGAGAGCAGCGAGATGCCGGTGACGACCGAGAACGCGCCGACGACACCCCACGTTTTCGACCCCGAGAGGTCACGGAGCGCGCCGACCGGCGACTTCTTCGCCCGGCGACCGATGACGAACTCGCCGAGCAGACCGGGGACGCCGACGAGGAGAACGATACCGAGATATACGACGAGGAACGCGCTGCCGCCGTTTTCGGCGGTCTGCCACGGGAACCGCCAGATGTTCCCGAGGCCGACCGCGCTGCCGACGGCCGCGAGGATGAACCCGAGCCGTGTTGCCCATGTTTCTCGTGTCATTGACACCCATTGCCAGTCCACCGGTAAAAGGGCTTTCGGACCGACGATACGTCATCGGAGAAATTTAACGGTTTTGAGTGGTCTACGCGTGAAAATTGCTGTCGAATAGTCGGAGGAAATGCGTCGCTACCGATGATTCCTAACCGCTCGAAAAGCGGGGCCGGTCGCCGCCTCAGAGGGGCGGAACGATAGCCGGGCTCTCGCCGAGGAACAACGTCTGGAGCCCGAGGGCGAGCGTCGCCACGACGGCGACGATGACGAGCGTGCGGACCAACCAGAGCCACGTCAGGCCGACGCCGTCACCGAGTCCGCTGCCCTTCATCAACTCCTCGATGGCGGGCGCGCCGTAGACCCACGCCGCGAAGACGAGGATGCCGAGGACCGAAAGCGGAAGGAGCAGTTTGTAGGCGAGCGTGTCGAACCAGCCGAGCCACGCGGTGTCGATTGCCGACGGGACGCCGAGCAGGAAGATGACGCCGCCGAGACCGACCGCCATCTGCGGGCGGGAGACGTCGTAGTTGTCGATGGACCACGAGACGACGACTTCGAGGAGGCTAATCGCAGACGAGAGCGCCGCGATGAGCACGACCACGAAGAAGACGAGGCCGATTATCTGGCCACCGGGGATGTCGGCGAACGCGCCGGCGACGCTGATGAACACCGCACCCGCGCCGCTCGTGTTGGGGTCGATTCCCTGGGCGAACAGGAGCGGGAGGACAACGAGACCGGCGAGGATGCCGACGAAACTGTTCAGGAAGACGATGGTGATACCGTCGCCGAACAGGCTCTGGTCGCCGTCGATGTAGGAGGCGTAGGTTATCATCGCGCCCATACCGAGCGACAGCGAGAAGAACGCCTGTCCGACTGCGAAGGGGACGATGTCGGCGAAGTTCTCCGTGAGCGCGTTGAAGTCGGGCGAGAGGAAGTACGCGTAACCCTCCGACGCGCCGGGGAGCGTGAAGGCAAAGGCCGCGAGCACGCCGAGGATGACGACGATGCTCGGAACCATCAGTTTCGTCGCCTTCTCGATGCCGTCTTCGATGCCGGCGGCGACGATGCCGACGACGAGCGCCATGAACACGGCGTGGAGCGCGAGCGCGTCCATCCCGGCGGACACCTGTCCGAAGTACTCTGCCGGGGCGGCGAAGTACGCGCCGGTCAGGCTGCCGCCGATGTACCGGAGGACCCAGCCGCCGACGACGCTGTAGTACGACAGAATCCAGAACCCGGTGAACAGGCCGATAGCGCCGACGATGCGCCACTCCTTGTAGCCGAGTTTCTCGAAGGCGTTGATGGTGTTCAGGTTGGTCTTGCGTCCGATGACGAACTCGGCGAGGATGGCCGGGAGGCCGATGCCGAGCGCCGCGATGATGTAGACGATCAGGAAGGAGGCACCGCCGAACTGAGCGGTCTTGAACGGGAACTGCCAGATGTTCCCGAGGCCGACCGCGCTGCCGACGGCCGCGAGGATGAACCCTGCCCTGGTTGCCCACGTTTCACGTTCGGTCATGTCTATCACCCTGTTGCCGATGTGGGTGTGATAAATGACGCGGTATGCCGTCGCATATCGGAGCGAAAATCGACATAATTCTCCAACCAACTGTAGGATGTGGCACGTTCGTCCGAATTCAGACCTCGATTAGCCTCATTTTTCTAACGATTGTCGTGTTCGTGAATCCCTTGCGCACCGCGTAAAAATTCGTGCGCACCACAACGAATGTCATACCTTCTCGTGGCGAATGTTGCCACGAAACAGGGTACTCAGGCCTCGCCGTACACCGGGACGGCCGCGCCGCTCGTCACGGGGGTCGCGTCCGAACAGAGCGCGAGCACGGTCCGGGCGATTTCCTCGGGTTTCGCCCACGTGTCGAAGTCAGCGTCGGCCATCATCTCCCGGTTCATCGGGGTGTCGATGACGCTCGGCATGACCGCGTTCGCGCGCACGACGCCGCGGTTCTCCTCGGCGATGGTCTCCGTGAGTAGGCGGACGCCCGCCTTCGACGCCCGGTAGACGCCGTCGCCCTCGCCGCCCTCCAGCGACGAGCGAGCCGAGACGCTCACGACGGACCCCTCGGTCTCTCGGAGGTGCGGAATCGCGTGTTTCGACGCCAGGAACATCGTCTTGAGGTTCACGTCGAACAGGAAGTCGAAGGTGTCCGCCTCCGTCTCGTCGACGGGCGTCCCGCCGCGCCACGTCCCGGCGATGTTGGCGAGGTGGTCGAGGCGACCGAAATCGGAGGCGACCTCGTCGACGACGCGCACCACGTCGTCCTCGTCGGTGAAGTCTCCCTCGTAGAATCGGACTCCCTCGGCCTCGAAAAAGCCGTCCTCGTCGTCGGGTTCGACCACGTCCGCGGCCGCGACCGATGCGCCAGCCTCGTGAAACGCGCGGGCGATTGCGCCGCCGAGCGCGCCGCTCGCACCAGTCACGAGAGCCACGGTCCCGTCAAAATCGAATGTCACGTCCATGTCCGTGCAATACGTGCGCACTGGACATAATTCGGTCGCGGCTGTGCGACCGTCGGCGACCGGCCGCGTCGTCACCCTTCCGCGTCGGTGACCGCCTTCCCGGATTGCGGCGGGTACGACGAGGTGGTCCGGTCAGGGCGTGATGACCAGTTTGCCGAGGAAGCTGTCTTCCATGACCGCGCGGTGGGCCTCGGCGGCCTCGTCAAGGTCGTAGGTCCGCGCCACGTCGATTTCGAACTCACCCGCGCCCATCTGGCCGGCGAGTTCCCGCAGGGGTGCGGAGAGATCGGGTGTGTTGAACATGCTCATCATCGTGAGCGAGAGGTCCTTGCCGCGGGCCGACGACGACAGGTCGAAGCCGACTTCCGGGTCGTTCTCTCCGATGCCGACGACGCGACCGCCGTGGGCGGCCACGTCGGCGTCGAACTGGAGGTAGTCGTCGAGTCGGTGGTCGAGCGTCAGGTCCACGCCGTCGCCCGTCGCGGCGCCCACGACGGCGTCGGCGAGGTCGTCGCGGGCGTAGTCGAGAACCACGTCCGCGCCGAGTTCGGCCACCCGGTCGTGGTAGTCGGGCGCGGCGGTGGCGATGACGCG
>NZ_JAMYJY010000152.1:0-6432 GCF_024136985.1 Haloferax sp. AB510 | reverse complement strand
ACCCGAGCGCGCCGACGCCGGCGGCGATGGCGTACGAGACGGCGAAGCCGAGCGACCCGCCGAGGGCGTGCAGCGAGTACGCCCGCCCGCGGTTCGTCTCCGAGGAGGCGGTCGCTAACAGCGGGTAGTGCGCGGGGTGATGGCCCGCAATGCCGACGCCGAGGAGCGCCTGTGAGGCGAGGAGCCACGCGTAGGAGGGCGCGAGCGCGGTCGCGACGATTCCCACCGCGCCGCCGACGAGCGAGATAGCGAGGACGAGCGTCCGACTCCGCGCGTCCGAGAGGTAGCCGAAGGGGAGTTGCAGGAGCGTCACGACCCCGCCTTGGACGCCGATGGCGAGGCCGACGGCGGCGATACTCACGCCGAAGTCGTCGGCGACGAGGCCGATGACGGGCGCGAGCGCGACGAGGTAGGCGTGGTTGACGACGTGCGAGCCCGCGACCAGGCCGACCACGCGGCGTTCCTGTGTCTCCGTCACACCGGCCAATGGGGGGTAGTTCGTGAAAAGCCCGCGGTCCGCGGCGATGTTGGGCCGGGAGTCGGATTAGCCGCGACGTTCCCCGCCGAGCCGCGCGCCGAGCCAGAGGTCGGCGAACGTGTCGAAGAAGTCCGCGCCGGTGTCGACGAGTTCGCGCTCGATGCCGAGCGCCTGACACCGCTCGTCCACCGCCGCGAGATGCGATTGGAGCCGGTCGGTGTACTGCCGCGCCGCCGACCCGCCGAAGTAGGTCCGGCGGGTCGCCTCGGACTCGGGGTCCTCGAAGATGGCGTCGCCCGTCGCCTCCGGGCCGAGTTCCTCGGGTGTGAGCACCTGCGCGACGAGCACGTCGTTTCGCGCGAGTGCGGCGAGGCCGGAAGCGACGTCGTCGGGGTCGAAAAGTAGGTCGCTCACGACCACCACGAGCGACCGCGAGCGGATGGTCTCGGCGTAGGTCGAGAGCGCGGCCGTGATGTCGCCGTCGCCGCCGGGCGTCGTCTCGTTGAGCCGCTCGACGAGCCGGAGCACTTCGCCGCGGCTCGACGCGTCGGTGTCGATGCGGTCGGGCAGATCGCCGAGGAGCGAAAAGCGGAAGTCGTTGTTCTCCTCGGCCGTGAGGTGGCAGAAGCCGAGGCCGAGTTTCGCGCCGTACTCGAACTTGTTCGTGTCGCCCTCGCCGAAGTCCATCGAAGCCGAGGTGTCGAGGAGGACGTGGACCGTCAGGTTCCGTTCGGCCTCGAACCGCTTGATGAACAGCTCTTCGGTCCGGGCGTACACCTTCCAGTCGATGAGCCGCGGGTCGTCGCCGGCGGCGTACCGCCGGTGGTCGCTGAAGGTGAGCCCCTCGCCCACGTCCGGCGACTCCTGGTCGCCCTGTCGTCGGGCGTTCGAGACGCGCTTCAGCGAGGTGTCGAAGCGGTCGAGTTCGTCGAGAAAGCCGGGGTCTATCATCGGTCCGTCACTCGTTCAACAGCCGCGCAATCACGTCGTCGGGGTCGAGCCCCTCGCGCTCCGCCCGGAAGTCGAGGATGATGCGGTGTCTGATGACCGGTGGGGCCATCTCGACCACGTCCTCCCACGAGACGTGGGTGCGCCCGTGGACGAACGCCCGCGCCTTCGCGGCGAGGACGAGCGCCATGCTCGCGCGGGGACTCGCGCCGAACTCGACCTGTTCGTCCTCGCGGGTCTTGCGGACCAGTTCGATGGTCCGGTCGCGGATGTCGTCGGAGATGGGGACCTGTCGGACGAGCCGTTGCGCCGCCAGCAGGTGCGTCCGCGGCAGGACGCGCTCGACTTCGGGCGACGCCGCGCCCTCGGCGTACTGCTTGACGATGGTCCGCTCCTCGTCGAACTCGGGGTAACCGACGAGAATCTTCATCAGGAAGCGGTCGGTCTGCGCCTCGGGGAGCGGGTAGGTACCGCCCTGGTCGATGGGGTTCTGCGTCGCGAGGACGAAAAACGGGTCCGGGAGCTCGTAGGTCTCGCCCGCGGCGGTCACCTGCTTTTCCTGCATGGCTTCGAGGAGCGCGGCCTGCGTCTTCGGCGTCGCCCGGTTTATCTCGTCGGCGAGGACGACGTTGGCGAAGATGGGACCGCGCTCGAACACGAAGTCCCGACCGTCCGGCGTCTCGCGGATGATTTCGGTGCCCGTGATGTCCGAGGGCATCAGGTCGGGCGTGTTCTGCACCCGCGAGAACTGCAGGTCCGTCGCGTCCGAGAGGGCGCGCACGAGCGTCGTCTTCCCCAGTCCGGGGTTCGATTCGAGGAGCGCATTGCCATCGCAGAGGACGCAGACGAGCAGTCGCTCGACCACGTCGTGCTGGCCGATGATGCGCTTTCCGACCTCGTCTTTGACCGCCGCGACGTTCGCTTGGAGGTCCTCGATGCTGAGGTCAAGGTCGTCGTCTGTTTCGACCGCGATATCGCCTTCGGCCGCGGTCTGCTGTCCGTCGTCGCCGAGCCAGTCTCGTTTGTCACTCATCGTCGTTCTCTCGTATCTTCAGGGTGTAGTCGCGAATCAGGTCGGCCTCTTCGAGCGTGTCGTCGGCGAGGTAGCCGGCGCGCTGGCTCTCGACGGCGCTATCGCCGCCGTAGCCGGTCGAGTCGTAGGCCGCAGCCGACGACTCCGGCCCGTCGCCGCTCCCGCCGGTCCCGGCGACGGTGGCGTTCAACTGCTCCGAGCCGGCGGCCACGTCCTCGGGGTCGCCGAGAATCGAACTCCCGTTCTGGAGCCCCGCCTCCTCGTCGGGTCGGTCGAGGCTGTCGCCCGCCGGTCCGCCGTCGCCGGCGAGCCCATCGAACTGGATGTCCGAGACGGCGACTTGGATGCTCCCCGCCGAGAGGAGCAGGGCGACGAGGAGCGCGCCGACGATACGGCGGGTCGGGAGAAGCTCCACCGACGACGACTCCCGCAGGCGGGACAGCACGTCGTCGTAGAGCGCGACCGACATGCGCGAATCGCGGTTCGGGTTCCCCTCGTCGGCGACGAGGTCGCGGGCGGTCCGGAGCGCCTCGGCGACCGAGGGGTTCACCGCCTCGAACTGCTCGACCGGCGGGACCCGCATCAGGATGAGGTACTCCGCGACGCCGACGAGGAGGCCCACCGCGAGGGCGATTGGGACGGCGACGTGGACCGAGACGGCCGGGTCGACCCGCGGGAGGAAGCCGAGCGACACCGACGACTGGACGGGTAACTCGACGACCCGGAACGCGATGTTCGCCAACAGCGTCGCGACCGCGGCGTCGACGACGCTAGAGACGGCGGCGGCCTTCGCGGCCTCCCGGCGGACCTCGCTGACGGCGTCGGCCATCGCCTCGCGGCGGGCGCTTCCCGCGTTCGAGCCGGCGGGCGCGTCAGGCGCGTCGGGTGCGTCGGACGTGTCGGCAGCGCCGGGAACGTCACTGCTGTCGCCCGGTTCGGACGGGGATGGTTCAGACACCATTGCACACCGCCGGTTCGTTGCCGTCTTCGAACTCGGAACAGGCCCGCCGGAGGTCGGCTTCGAGTTCGTCGACCTGGTCTTCGAGTTCGTTGATGTCGGACCGGAGCGTCTCAATCTGGGTCTCCAGTTCGGCGTTCGTCTCTTCCAGTTCCTCGTTATCCGTTTCGAGGTCGTCTATCTGGTTTTCGAGCCGGTTGCGCTGTTCTTCGAGTTCGTCGAGCGTCGCCGTGAGTTCGCTGATACGGTTGCGAGCGTCTCGGAGATTGCTTTCGGTCTCCTGGAGTTCGCTCCGGGTCGACGACAGCTCGCTTTGGGTCGATTCGAGCTGTGACTCCGCGTCTTCGAGGTTGTTCGCGACCTGCGAGACGTCGCCGCGGGTGCGTTCGAGGCTGCTGTTCAGCTCCTGTAGCTCCGCCTGTGTCGCCGACAGGTTCTGTCGAGTTTGCGAGAGGTCCTGTTCCAGCGCCTCGTTTCGCTCGCGCAGTTGCTCGTTTTGCTGGTCGAGCGAATCGACCGAGTACTGGTAGAACATCGTCGCGCCGACGGTTCCGGCGGTGAGGAGGACGATGACGAGGACGAGACCGAGATTCAGGGACCGACCCAGGGCGCTCATATCAAACCACCTTCACTTTGCGTTCGACCCCGATACACTTGAAGACGCCGGACGAGCACCTCGGCGAGGTAGAGGAAGAACGCGACGGCAACGAACGCGGCCGCCCAGTCGTCGCGAACGGGTTGGACGCCGGCGGCGTTGTCGCGGGCGGAGGCGGCGATTTCGGTCGCGTCCTCGGGGTCGTACATCGTCCCGCCGCTGTCGGAGACGGCGGCTTCGAGCGCGGCAGACCGTCCGAACCCGGCGTACTCGGCGGGGTAGTTCACTGCGAAGGCGGTGTCGAGCACGTCCCGGTAACCAGTCTCCGTGGGGACGACTGTCGCCTCGTAGACGCCGGAGCTGACCGCCGAGAAGGACAGCCCCTCGACGCCCCGCGGGCGCTCGCCGCCGCGGTAAACGACGGTCGTCGGCTGGTTGACGCGGGTGTCCGCCACCTCGGCGACGCCGGTCGCCTTCCGCTCCGGGTCGCCGATGACGTAGTTCGTGGACTTCGTGAGCAGGAGCGAGTCGGGGCTCTGGAGCAGGCCGTCGAGCGTGCCGTCGCCCGCGTAGGCGGTGATGGTCGCGACGCGGCCGAGGCCGTAGCGCCACGAGGCGACTGCGGGGGTTCCGTCGTCGGCCGCGACGAGGAAGTTCGCGCCGCTCCTGACCGACACGTCGTTGACGCTGCCGGGGTTCGCGGTCAGTTCGACGCCGGCGGTGACGAAGTCGTTCTGGTCGACGACCGTGAGGCCGTCGCCGGCGTACTGGCGGTTCGACCCGCCGAAGAGGATGCGAAGCCGGTCGGTCTCGCTGGCCCTGAGGTAGTTCCCGCCGGACGCCCGCGCGATGGTCCGGAGGGTCTGTTCGTTCGGGCTCGGCCCGGTCCCGATGGTGATGACGCGGACCCCGTCGCGGCCGAGTCGGTCCGCGACCCTCGCGGCGTCCTGGAACCGGTCGTGTCCGTCGCTGATGAGGATGACCGTCCCGCGCCTGTCGCCGAGTTGCTCGGCCGCGCCCTCGAGGCCGACGGCGATGTCGGTCGCGCCGCCGGACTGGAGCCGACGGATGAGGTCGGCGGTCGACTCGCGGTTCGGCCCGAGCGGGCGGAGCGGCGAGACCTCGTAGGCGCGGTAGTTGAAGCCGACGATGCCGACCTGGTTCTCGTCGCCGAACTGGTCGAGCGCGTCGAGCGCGACCGACTTCTGGACGCGCATGCCGCTTTCCGCGCTGCCGGAGACGTCGATGGCGAACACGAGGTTCGTCTGCTGGGACGCGCCCTCGCCGGTCGTGACCGGGAGCATCGACGCGAGGCTCGACCCGTCGTAGCCGCCGTTTTCGAACGAGTTCCGCCCGCCGACGGTCAGCAGGCCGCCCCCGTCGATGACGAACCGTTGGAGCGAGTCGGTGTTACCCACGTCCTCGGCGCGGATGTCCTGTAAGACGACGGCGTGGTACGACGAGAGGTCCGCGGGGACGGCCTCGGCGGTCTCCACGTCGTACAGCTCCGAGAGGTAGTCGCGGAACGGGTAGTCGCCGCGGGAGACGTACAGCACCCGCGGCGGCTCGACCACGCGGACCGTCTTGCGGAACACGTCGTTCGTCTGGAAGCGGTCGTCGCTCTCGATGCGGGCGGTGACGCGGTGGGTGCCGGTGGTCTCGAACGTCTGGGAGAACTCGACGCCGCCGGTCGTGTTGACCGTCTCGCGGGCAACCTCCTCGCCGTCGACTTCTACGACGAGTTCGACGGTCGCGCCCTCGGCGTCCTCGGGAACGACTCCGTCGACCTGCGCGAGGAACGCGTTCTCGACGCCGACGCTGGTCTTCGACGGGCCGCTGACGGTGACGTAGTGTTCGGTGTCGGTCGGTTCGAGCGCGACCGCGCTCACGGTCGCGTTGAGGTCGCGGGCGAGCGTCGTCGCGGACGCGAGGCTCCGCCCCGAGGTGACCCGCCCGTCCGAGACGAGGACGACCGTTCCGTTGGGCCTGAGGTTGGCCGCGACGGCGTCGCCGATAGGCGACTCCTCGCCCCGGGCGACAGTCGAGGTTGTGACGGGGACGCCCTCGGCCTCGATGTCCGCCGCGAGCTGCGACGCCACGTCCTCGGTGACGGCCGCACTGTCGGAGTCGTCGACGAGCAGCGTCACCTGCGGGTCGCCGTCGGACATCCGCGTCGTGACGGTGTACGGGCCCGCGGCCGCGACGACCAAGCACAGGACGACGAGGAATCGGGACGCGAACAGGAGTCGCCGGGAGCGCCCGCCGGCGGTCCCCTCGGCCCCGCGGAAGATGAGTGCCCACGCGAGGAGCGCGGCCACCGGGAGCGCGACGAGGAACAGCGGGCGCTGGAGGCCGAGGGTCCGGCCGGCGGCCTCGACCGTCCACGCGAGGGGCGTCGTCGCGGCGGCGGGAGCCGTGGC
>NZ_JAMYJY010000151.1:0-6666 GCF_024136985.1 Haloferax sp. AB510 | reverse complement strand
AGGAGCGCGGGCGTCAGGAAGCCGCGGGCGTCGAGCGCGGGTCGCGTAGACGACGCCGACGGTGCCGAGCGCGGCGGCGACGGCGACGACGTGGGTGAGAAGCCAGTTACCGAGCACCGGGTCGGGCGAGCCGGGCATCTCACCGCACCTCGATTCGCGTCATCGACTCGTCGGCCATGGCGGCCAGTCGCTCCACGCGCTCGTCGGTCGAGGGGTGGGTCGAAAGCAGGTCCGAAATCGGGTCTTCGACCTCGACTTCGCCGTACACCCACAGCGGCGAGAGGCCGAATCCCGGGCGAGCGGCCCGCTCTAACTTCCGCAGGGCCGACGCGAGCGCCATCGGCTTGCCCGTCACCTCGGCGGCCCGCGCGTCGGCCGCGAACTCCCGTTTTCGCGACTGCGACCGGACGAACACGGTGAGGCCGAAGCCGAACAGGCCGACGAACTCGTCCAGTCGGAGGCGAATCCGCCCGGCGAGCGTCTCGTGCCACGACCCCGGCTGACCGCGCATCCACGCCGAACCGAGGGCGACGCCCGTCGTCAGGAACGTCACGGGCGAGACGAACAGGTAGCCGACGCCGACGACCGTCTGGAGGACGCTCGCCACGAGCGACTGGACCAGCCCGTCTTTCCGTTCGAGGTGCGCGAGTTCGTGCGCGAGCAGCGCCTCGAACTCGTCGGTGTCGAGGAGACGGAACAGCGCGGCGTCGAGGACGACCACGTCGCGGCCCATCGGGTCGAGCGCCAGCGCGTTCGGCGCGGAGAAACGCGCGAGTTTCAGCGTCGGCGGGTCGAGGTCCATCCGCTCGGCGAGGCGGTCTCGCAGGCGGTGGACTGACGGCGACTCCGCGGGCGACATGTCCCGCGCGTCGAGTTGGCTGAGCAGTCGCACCGTACCGAAGCGGAAGCTCAGATAGCCGAGGACGACGGCGACTGCGACGGCGACGACGGCGGCGGTCACGGGGTCGGGACGGAGCCGCCAGAGCGTCACCACCGCGAACGCGCTGAGCGCGCTGAGCGAGAGGTAGAACGCGAGGACGACGGCGCCGACGACGACCATCGGGAGGCGAGAGCGGCGCGGGGGCGATGCCATCTCGCGTGACGATAGGGCGTCGGGTCGCAAAAGCTGTCTGGCGCGTCGGGGGAGGGGGATCGAAGTCGTGGAACGCGCCCGGGCGAGCGTGCCGCGCCCGGACCGCCGCCACCGCTACTTTCTCCACGGGTCCGGCCGAAGGGGAGTCATGCAGTTCTTCGAGGATTTCGCGGTCGGCGACACCCACGAGTTCGGCGCGTACGACGTGACCGAATCGGAGATTCTGGCGTTCGCCGAGCAGTACGACCCGCAGTGGTTCCACACCGACCCGGAGCGCGCCGAGTCCGAGTCGATGTACGGCGGCGTCATCGCCAGCGGCTGGCACACCACATCGATGACGATGCGCCTGCTCGTGGACGGCTTTCTCGCCGACTCGGCGTCCCTCGGCGCGAAGGGCGTCGACGAACTTCGCTGGTGGAAGCCGGTGTACCCGGGCGACACGCTCGTCGTGGAAACCGAGGTGCTGGACACGACCGCCGAGACCGACAGTCGCGGCCTCGTGGAGATTCGGACGACGACCCGCGCCGAGCGCGAGCCGGGCGAGGTGGAGAAGGTCTGTTCGTTCGTGAGCTACGTGATGTTCGCCCGGCGAGACGGCGAGGAGTAGCGCAGAGCGCGTCAGTTCTCGTCGTCGCGGAAGCGGTCCGGGTCGCGGACGGCCTCGGCGGCGCGGCGGAACACGCCCGTCAGCGTCGCCGCCTCGCGCTCGGTCGGGTGGGCGCGGCCGAGCAGCCGGCGCATCATCCGCGAGGTCTTGGTCCGCTTGTGCTCGCGGTAGTCCACGGCGTCGAGCAGTTCGTCGAAAAAGCGGTAGACGACCTCGATTTCGGCCTCGGAAGCGCGCTCGCGCTCCACGTCGGGGAGCTGTGTCTCCTCGACGGTAAACCGGCGAAGCTCGTACATGAGAAGCGTCGCCGCCTGCCCGAGGTTGAGCACGGGGTAGCGGTCGTCGGCGGGGATACAACAGACCTCGTCGAGCATCGCCAACTCCTCGTTGTCGAGGCCGGTGCCCTCGCGGCCGAAGACGAGCGCGGTCTTCGTTTCCACCGACTCCAGCGAGTCGGCGATTTCGACCGGCGTCTTGAACGGGTAACGGATGTGCCGGGTGGAGTCCTCGTGGGAGACCGCGGTCGTCCCGATGGTGTGGAACTCCTCGACGACCTCCTCTAAGGTCGTCTCGGTGGCGTTCGGGAGCACGTCCTCGCGAGCGTGGCCGGCGAAGCCGTAGGCCTCGCCGTCGGGGTCGAGCGGCGGTGGGTTGACGAGGCGGAGGTCGTAGATGCCGAAGTTCTTCATCGCCCGCGCGATGGTCCCGACGTTGCCGGGCGTCTCGGGTTCGACGACGACGACGACGAACTCGCGGTCCCCGGCGGCACCGGCGTCTGGGTCGTCGCTCATTTCGTCGGGTAGTCCGTGTCGAGGTCGACGCCGTCGAGGTCGTCTTCGGTCAGGGGCGTCGCGTCCTCGTCGTCCGCGCCGGGGCCGTAGTCGCGGAGATTGATTCGCTCGCCCTCGACGAAGTTCTCCTCCAGCCGGCGCTGAATCTCGTTGGCGTCCGGCGGCGACGGTAGTTCGTCGGGTTCGGTGTCGACGTACTCCAGTCCGCCGTAGCCGTCGGGGGCGCGGCCGTCGCCGGCGAACCACTCGTGGAACGCGTCGGCGAACACCGCGTCGCCGACGAGGTCGCGGCCGCCCTCCTCGCGGAACCAGTAGAGGAAGTCCGGTTCGTGCTGCTCGCAGAGGAGCACTTCCTCGCGGGGCTCGCCGTAGACGATGGACGCCTGTCGGCACTGCTGTATCTCCTCGTCGCCGTGGACCAGATAGCAGGCGTCGCACGGTTCCTCGACGAGCGAGACGAGGCGCATGAGTCGCTCCCGCGGGTCCTCGGGAATCTCGTCGAGCGGTTTGAACTCGCCCTCGTCGGTGAATATCTCGGACTCTTCGAACCGCCATCCGCGGAGTCCGACGCTGACCTTCGCCATGGGCCGAGGTAGCCGAGCGGCGGATAAAAATGGCGTGATGCCGGTCAGCCGTCCGCGAGAGACGGCGAGCTGCCACCACGGGGCGACCCGACGCGTCTTCCGCGACCGGTCGGCATATGTTCGTGTGGTCCAACCGGCGGGTATGCGAACCGTCGATGCGGCAGGACTCGAAATCGGCGACGACCACCCGCCGCGAATCATGGGTGTGCTGAACGTCTCCAAGGAGTCCCCGTACAAGCCGAGCGTGTTCAACGACCCGAGCGAGGCCGCCGAGTACGTCGACCGCGAACTCATCGACGAGGGGGCCGACATCGTCGACGTCGGCCTCGAATCCGCGAACAAGCGCCTCGACGTGCTGTCTGCCGAAGACGAACTCGACCGGCTCGACACGGCGCTTTCGGTCCTCGACAGCGTCTCCGGCGACGCCGTCTTCTCCATCGAGACGCGCTACCACGAGGTCGCCGAGGCGGCGCTCGACGGCGGCTTCGACATGGTCAACGACATCTGCGGCTTCGCCGACCCGGAGATGCCCCGCGTCTGCGAGGAGTTCGACGCCGCCGTCGCCAAGATGGCCAGTCCCCCAGACCTCACTCGCCCCGGTGCGATAGCGGAAGTCGACGACATCTACGACGCCCTCGAACTGAATGGATTCACCGACAAGACCATCCTCGACCCCGCCTTCGGCGGCTGGTCGGAGGCGAAGACGCTCGAACACGACCGCGAGACGTTCGACCGCCTGCGGGAGTTCCGCGGCTACGGCTACCCCATCTTGGTCTCCATCAACCGCAAGAACTTCCTCCGCAACGTGGCCGGCCGTTCGACCGAGGAAGCGCTGCCCGTCAGCCTCGCCGCCACCTCGATGGCAGTCGAACGCGGCGCACACGTGGTCCGGACCCACGACGTGAAAGAGACCCGCGACGCCGCCCTCATCGGCCACGAGTTCAAGCGCCGTCGCGTCCGCGAACCCGGAGACGTGTCGGTCGAGGAACTCGACGTGACGACGCCCGGCGAGGCCGCCAGACACCTCGACCGCGTCGGCGCGAACCGCGAGGTCGCAACCGAGAGCGTCACGCGCGTCTTCGAACTGGAGGGGCTCGGCCCCGACGACCGGGAGTCCCTCGCCGCTGCGGCCGGCGATGCGGGAGCCGTCCTCGCCGCCGGTGACACCGGTGCGCTTCTGGTCGGGAGTCCCGCCGCGCTCGCCCGGCTTCCGACGCTCGTCACGGACGCCTCAGATGCCCTCGAAGCCGCTTTACAGACCGTCGAGCGGGCGACGAACTAACCGGTACGCTATCCCGTACCAGACCCGTCGATTCGTCTGACGTTCGGCAGACGTTGACCGTTCTACTAAGAGAAAACTTATACCATCCGACCCTAAAACGGTCCTGTGGACGCCGGAAGGGCACGCGGGTAGGGGTACACGAGTGCCATTCCGGCCCATACAGTTACATTCTGAGCGACAGCTACACCATGGATTTCACCACGTGGGAACCCGTCTACGAACGGATTCTCGATGATTTCGGCTTCGAACGAACCGGCGACGAGCGCGCCAGAGACGCGCTCGCCGACCTCGTGAGTCCCTTCGACCGCGACCGACTGGACTGGGCGGACGCGACCGTCGCCGTCTGCGGGGCGGCCCCGACGCTCGAGGACGAACTCGACCGACTCGACGACCCCGACGTGGACGTGGTCGTCGCCGCCTCCACCGCCGCCGACGCGGTCCGAGCCGCCGGATTCGACCTCGATTTGATGGTGACCGACCTCGACAAGAACCCCGAGACGGCGGTCGAACTGACCGAATCCGGCGTGCCCGTCGCGGCCCACGCCCACGGCGACAACCTCCCCGCGGTCCGCGAGTGGGTGCCGCGGTTCGACGCCGACCACGTCCTCGGGACGACGCAGGCGGCCCCGGTCGGCCCCGTGGTCAACTGGGGCGGCTTCACCGACGGCGACCGGGCCGCCTTCATCGCCGACGAACTCGGGGCGAAACGGCTCGTCTTCGCCGGCTGGGACTTCGACGACCCGGCCGTAGACGCGATGAAAGCACAGAAGCTCAGGTGGGCAGAGCGCCTGCTCCGGTGGCTCGAACGACGCCGCGGAGAGCGCTTTTCGGTTCTCGACGGCCGGCGCGACGGCATCGACTCGCTCCCCTGAAAATCCCGCTCACGCGGGTCGGCGGCGCGGCGTTCTCGCGCTCGCGCCTCGCTTACCGCGTGTTCTGCGGATGCACGCCGGCACCCTCGTCGGATCCGGACTGTTCGGCCGACGACTCCTCGACCACGCCGTCGAACAGCGAGGCGTCGCACCCGCGGCAGGTCGCCGAGACGCGTCGCTTCGTCCGCCCGCTGTCGGGCCGTGCAACCCGTTCGCTCTCGACCGCGACTGTACCGTCGCAGGTCGGGCACGTTCGGAGACACAACCGAAGGGCGCCGAGGACGCGGTTCCGGTCCGCCGTCGGGAGCCGCCACCACTCGGGGTAGTATCGGCGGAACGTCGCGACCGCCGTGAGGTCGGCGACGAACGCGGCGCGGGAGGCCCACTGGCCGACGGTTCCGCGGTCGAGTCGCGCGAACAGCCCCCGCTCGTTCCACCCCATCTCGACTCTGTCCGGGTCGACGCCGAGGAGCTCCGCGAGGGCCTCGCGGTCGTGGCTTCTGCCCTCGGTTTCGAGCATGCGGTCGCGCCAGTCCTCGGCGAACCGCGGCGACAGCGAGAGGTTGTCGTCCGCGTCGGTCGCGAAGATGCCCGCGCCGTGTAGCGCGGCGGCGAGGTCGACGCGGCCGTCGAGTGAGAGCGGTGGCGAGGGACGCGCCGACGGAAGCATCGGCGGCGACGGCGAGGTCGGCGAGAGTTCGGCGAACGCGAAGCCGAAGACGACCAGGGGCGGAAGTACGCCGAGGAACACGCCGTAGGGAACCCAGACGAGCCAGCCGAGCGTCCCGCAGACGAACGTCAAGAGGAGGAGCGGAAACACGAGTGGGGAGCGGAGACGCGGCTGTCGGACCGCGGAGTCAGGAAGGAAGCGATGCCCGGACATACCAGAACCGTGGGTACGACGCGGTATAGGTATGAACTGGGTACACCAGATAGCAAGAACGTAAACGTGCTCCCGTCCCGGAATTCGGTCGATAACATCACATTACCCGAGACAGTCGCGCCAACCCGAGGGTCGGTCATCGTACCATATCCATGCCAACAGGTGTCCGAAAACGGCCGAATGACCGCCGTTGGGCGCGGTAGGTAGTCATTTCCAGCGTCTCCGGGCGATTAAGTTCGTTCGAACGGACGGGTCGGTCGGTTTTACTTGCGAGTCGAGGTCGGACTGCCGCTACATTGACATAGCCGCCGTCCTGAGGCGCGGCTATGCAACTGCACTGGCACCGCCGGGACCTGCGAGTCGCGGACAACCGCGGCCTCGCGACGGCCGCCGAAGCGGGCCCCGTCGCCCCGCTTTTCGTCTTCGACCGGGACGTGCTCGACCACGCCGGCGTGCCCCGCGTCAGGTACTTACTCGACGCGCTCACCGAGCTCCGCGACGCGTACCGAGAGCGCGGGAGCGACCTGCTCGTCGCCCGCGGCGACACCCGAGCG
>NZ_JAMYJY010000150.1:0-6691 GCF_024136985.1 Haloferax sp. AB510 | reverse complement strand
CGACGTACTTCGGACTCGTCTCGCTGTACAAGATGCACGACTTCGAGGAGTACGGGAATCTCCGCGCTGGCATGGAATTCGGTGGTGAGGAGTGGAACGTCGAGTTCGGCTACGCCGACAATCCTGGCCTCGCGACGCCGGACGACAGTACCGACCTCGGTCGGTGGGACTGGCGACTCGACGACGTTCCCGAGTTCCTCATCCGCGTCTATCCAGCGGCCTATCAGTCGTTCAAGGACGCGAAGGACGAGAACCGGAAGCGCGCGTACTTCCGCGTTCGACCGCGGTGGCCGGGGATCACTTCGAAGAGCGGGAAGAACATCCCGAACCCGCACAATATTCTCGGCGTCGACGTCGAGACGCGCGGGAGCTACTTCGAGTTTGACCAGTATCCGAGCGTGCTGTTCGAGGCGCTGCGCGAGCTTCGCGAGCGGCAAGAGGAGTTCGGATGGAACTCGTTCACGGGCATCGACTACCAGGCACTCCATCCCGACGAGATACACGATTCGTCGAACATCACCGACGCCGAACTGTATGTCCGCGCGAAGAAGGGCGAGACCGGCAAGGTGTTCGCGCTCGACGGCACGCTCCATCGCATCTCGCTGATTCTCGGTCGCGAGCGGAGCGGCTACTCGAAGACGGTCCGTGACGACCGCGAGTGCGCCGGCTACTATCACACGGCGACGATCTGCGCGATGCGCGCAGCTGAGGTCGTCGGTGGACACGAGCTGCCGAAGGAGTTCAAGCACTACCACATGCGGAACCCCGAAGCGGTGTCTGGGACCGAACTCGAGAACCCGAAGATCGGTGTCTCTTACCAGAACTCGCTGTTCGACGACACCCTTCGATTCTCGGATGTCGACCAGCTACACAAGGAACTCGAAGAGGGACTGCTGAACGTCCTGAACTGGTCGAATCTTCCGGTGACGCCTGACCATCAGAAGTTCGTCGCGGACGACTACTTCAAAGTCGAAGGCGAGGCACGGATGGTCAAGGTCATTGACAACCCGCTTCCCCGAATTGCTCAGCAGCAAGACGACGAGATTCGGATGTTCGCCGCTGCGAACAATCTCTACGAGACGGACGTCTCGATCGCCGACGAGCTGGTGACCGACGGCGGCCACATCTCACCGGCGGAACTCGCCGAACGGATCGGCGTCCACATCGACACCGTCTACCGCGCGCTGAAGCGCCTCGGTGATCTCGTGATTCACGAGTACGGTCACGTCGAACTCGCCTCGAAGCACATCGCCGAGGGAATCGTCGAACACATCGAGTCTGCTCGACGCTCGGTCTCGGCAACCCTCGAAGAGGCGACGGACGATATCATCCGCGCCGATACGTACGGCGATGGCAACGGCCCATGGGGGCGCTGGCTGCGTAACTACGTCCGTGACCGGAAGGAACGCGACGATGGTCGCGAGCTTCTCGAACTCGCGCCGCAGGCGACGCGCGAGGAGGTCAAGCGTATCCTCCGAACAGGTGCTGCGAAGTGGGCCGAGGTGACCGGCAACGACTGGCGGCAGTTCGTCCGCGAGTTCGATGTCGTTGGTGAGGCCTACGATACCTCCGCGCCGTTGACGTACAGCTTCGGTCAGATGCGTCAGCTCATCGGCTGACGTTTGGTTTCGCGAGTGGCAACGCTGTTCTCGGACGTTAGTACCGGCAAAAATGTCTGTATTTTCAGGGAGCTAGCGACTGCATTTTTCTTGGCGCCGTCTCGCGTCGACCAGCGCCGCGACCGCCGTCACTCCGAATCCGGGGGGACCCCCCTGATTCTCCGTTAGATGTGTGGCTAAAAAGCCACACACCAAGATTACCGGAGTCTTCGCTGCGCTCAGACTCCAGATGAAACACATGAAACGGGGGTCGCCGCGCCTACTCGGCGCGGCTTGCGTTGACGCGGAATTCGAATCACCCACTAAACTCAGATTAGAAAACCAATGCCGTCATCAAAAGACACAGGTTAGTGAATGGTGTAGATTGCAAACATGAGTGAGGATGAGGAAGAACCAGAGGTTGCAAATTTTCAGGAGGCATTTGTATTTCTGAACTTCAGGGATCAAGATGGTGATGATCTTCAAGGATTTCAAGGGCTGAACCTACCGGTACCATCTGAAGGGGAACACATCGGCCTTGGTGAAGTCACTCTTACATCTGAGGAAAGTACTGAAGAGATGGATGTTGAACAAACCAGCAGCAATGCTGAAGTAGTATCAAGTAAAAAGCAATATTTCGCATTGTTTGAGAATACCGGAGAGGGTAAAAAACAAGCCTCAAGGGCACCAATGATATATGCTGATGTCGAATTAAGAATAGACGAAGACGAAGAAGAGCCCGAGGAATCAGGCCCTGATGAGTAGTCCAATTACCAATGACTACCGAAACTGAAAAACAACCCTCTGATCCTGCCCGTGCATTCTCTAGCTTTAGTGGTACCCAGGGTGGGGGCCAGTGGGACAAAGAAGAAATTTCGAGAATCCTCAAACAGGTAGAGCAGAAGCAAAAAGAAGCAAAACACCACCGCGAGGAACAGTTCAAGGAACTTTCAGAGAAGATTCGAAACGAAACGGAACGATTAGAGTCTCTTGAACAACTAAAATCTGAAAACTCGGAACTAGAGTCTAAGGTTGATGAGTTGAATGAAGAATTGTCAAAGAAAGAACAAGAGCTGGATGAATATCGACATTCAGTACCTAACTCAGCGTTTGCTTTCTTAGCCGTTGGGTTGGCTATGGCATCATACGGTGCGCTTGTTGCGACTGATCCTGTTTACTTAATCGGAGGGCTTGGAATCTCAGCTGTCGCGGTGACCGCAATCTATGAGTCAAAGGTATTGGGTAACAGAAAATCTTAGAATGAGCACTTCTGAAGTCATTAAAGCAATTTTAGAGGCGGAGTTAGGCTCGGTCACAGGGATAGTAGATTTAATCGTATGCGCACTGTGTGTCTCAGTGATTGCAGTTACTGGGATAACGCTGCGGGTGAGTGGTGAAATGCTAGAGTTCAGCATTTCAGAACCACCATTAGGTCACTATTTTGTTCTGGCTTTGGTCGCAATCTCGTCAGTTGTCGTGACAGCAAGTTTTCACAGCAAGTGAGTGGCTATTTTCACGTTTCTACAGAAACGTGCAATCGAGAGAACGTCCACCGACTCAAACGCTCGAAAAGCGCCATCTCAGACGAACCACTGAACCCGCCCGATGACTTATCCTGCGTGCTTCTCTAGAGAAACGTGAACCTATGCGAACCGAACGGAACAAGGATGGAACGTGGAACGTCTGGATGAATCGCACCGAGTATCGAGAACTCCCACGTCAAGCACACTCCGACCTCGCGGAAATCGCGCTCAGGCTGATGGGCGACTCTGGTCTTCGCGTCGCCGAAGTCCTCGACGTCACTCCGAACGATATCTCTCGACGCACCGACGGTCGACACTACAAGCTCGAAATCCGGAGTGGGAAAGACACCACGGGCGAACACGCACACGGGAAGCAACGTGAGACGTGGCTTCCCATCGACCTCGAAGCGCGAATCAATCGCTTCGTCCAAGACGGCAACGACATCGGCCCAAGCGACCCTGTCGTCCAACGCTCGAAGCGAACTCTCCAAGGGTGGGTCGACCGCGCCGCCGACGCAGCTGCGGACGCGACCGGCGACGACGACTACCGACGCGTCTCCAGTCACGATCTGCGCCGCTGCTGGGCGCATCACCTGCTCGTCGAGGAAGGAGTGTCGCCGCGAATCGTGATGGCACTCGGCGGCTGGTCCAGCTACGACGCTATCGAGCCCTACCTCGCAGCTCCGTCAGAAGAGAACATCATCAAGTCGTTGAGCGAGGTCTCCCTTTGATCCGAGAGAGGTTCTGAGCTACCAAACGTCCAGTTTGCTATCATCTGAATCTGGGCTGTTCTCGAGGGGGGTTTCTCTCACATTTCCGTCTCTTCCCCTCGGGACCCACGACTCTTCATCAAGTACGATTTGTTCGATGTCTTTTGCTGCCTCTTTCGCTACGGGTATTCGTAGTGGGTGGATCGAAACTACTGCCTGACCCCGACCAACGTATACAGGGGTCTGCTTGTGATCTGGGTCTTCGTAGGCCCGTTTGCAGTAGTCGTCGAAGATATCAGTGATTCTGTCGAGTTGTTCCTTGGCGAGCATGAAACCGTCAGTCGTAATCATATCCACCTCAAGATGTGCATACTTCTGACGCGTCTTTATCCAGAAGTGTGGGCAGTTTGCATCGTCTGCACGGGAAAATGCACTATTAACCTCCTTCTGGCTTTTACAGATTTCCACTGTCATAGTGTGATTTGCTACTGCCTTCCCTTTTATATCTGCGCCCACCACTAACTTCCGCGAATAGTACTTGTCGGATGCCCGAACTAGTTCAGTATTTTGACACCAGAGTTATTATTCGTAGGTTTCCAAGAGTTCTCTGTACTGCTCAAATGTCATGAGGTTATCTGGAGAATAGTCTTTCAAAGCATCTTGGAGGTCGCTGTCTTGGGTTACAAAAGTTAATCCATGGTTGATTGCTGTTTCTGCTCCAAGAGCATCCCAGTTCGAATTGGTATCGTCTTCAGGCATTCTGATAAGAATCTCTTCGTAATGCTTTGAATCGCCACCTCCAAATGGCCCATGTCCAAACGGGGAGCTACCAAACGGGGCAGATTCTAAATTAAGCAACTCTGGTTCCAGGGTATTCAGAACCGTTTGAATTGAGTCTTGGAGATCTTCTCGAAGGTTGTCAAAGTCGTCAAGGAATTCAATGTGCTGTGTGGATGGAACATAGTATTGGACCTCACTTGATGACTCCTCCACAAGAGCCAAATCAATTGTACCATCCTTAAATCGACTCAGTATAGAATTGTCCAAGACCAACTCACGCATATACTAAGATGTGGCCTATCTGTCCATAATTCTATTCAACACAAGCTACATTCTGAGAATAGCCTATTCTCGGAAATAGTCCACTATCGCACTAAGGAGTGAGCGACGGTCACGAAATAATCTACCCTCTCGGATTACTTCATTGGGTGTAGCCCAGAACGCCACAAGCAGGATAAGAAACAGAGTGCCAACGCTCGAGAGGGTGAACCAGGGAGGAATTGGCCCCAAAACCAGAGTGAGTGTAAGACGGTCGTTCCAATAATGCTGATTGCTAACCCCGTCTTCCCGAGTGCAAGCGAGGATTCAACTACATTGAGAAATCGGTTATTCCGGTCTATCCGATCTGAGTACGACTTCAATCGTTCGCGTAGATATTCGCCTTCATCATGCCTATCAAGTACATCTGCGATGTCATCAGTTGTTCCAGCGTAAGCGATTGCACGCGCTTCATTCCCTGTTGCCATACTGTGGCCGATAGCGCTGACTGCTAATCCACAGCCTGTGAAAATAGATAATAGGCGATGGGATAGACAATCATCCCACGGTGTGATATAGACTGCACACGACGTTGAACCGAGAGTCTGCTGGGCAACATCCAAACCGAGGAAAGAGACTGCCGTGAGAAACACACCGATAAAGAGTAGAGTAATTCGGAGCATCTGCTGACCCTCTTTAGCGAACGCACGGAAAGTCGATACCTGTCGGGTGAGCCTCTCCTTAGCGTTTGTATACTCCTCTCGAAGCGGAACAAGTTCGTCGTCCGATTCCCTCAAGCTGTCACTCATAGATTGGTGTCAAGATAAAACCACAAATATCTGACTGTTACCTCATTCCGACGGTTCAGTAAGAACAACACGAATGGTCCGAGTCGGAGATACTGAAAGTAACCTCTTCTCGGAAGCTGCTGAACCCACTACATTATCAACTCACTGCTGTGAACCCCGTGTTGAATACAGAGCGCTCATCTTACACAGAGTCAGTTCGGTGCAACCTCTACGTCAGTTTATTATCTGATCCCGACAAATCGCTGAAAAGTCTTCCAAAAGGAGAGTTCCCCCAACGGATAGTCGAGGCGTTCCACTGATCTCATCAAGTATGCGTGACGGTCTCGGCGCTTGTCTTGAGCATCTGAATCGAGGGTATCATCCATCTCGAGATCAACCCGCGCGATCTGTTTCAGACGAGACATCTCAGTCAATATATTCTCTAGTTCTCGCCTTTCTCTATCATTGAGTAGCATCGTGGTCTCGCTATACGATTCCAGAAGTTGCTCATGGAGTTGCCACACAAACGAACCCTCAATCATACACTGCTCAAAAATAATCTGGCCGCTCGTTCTCTCTAGCCATCCGATGACGTTGTTCAGCTGATCGATCTTTTCTTTCCTATTTCTGTAATAAACGAGAAATTGCCCGAGCAAGACACCAGAGACGGCACCGAAGAACACTACGGAAAACTCAACAGCAAGAGACTGGAGTTCCATGGCAGATAGTTCGATATGCTCTGTTCATTACTCTTTAGCTTGGAGGAGCATATTCCTCGAACATCGTATTACGCACCGGGCTGCAGTAGGCCACAGTGACTAGTGCTGACTACACCCTCTATATTCAGCACAATTTCAACAAACCATCAGTAGCCGAAGGTAACAGCCAAACCACGACTTGTAGCATCATTGCTTCCTTGACTAATCTCTTCTCGGAAGCCGATGCTGTCCAACGCAGGGATAGTGGTAAGTTGTCTTACGATTTATTCATTTTTGTATGGACTTTCGCTGTCGTGCTTGTGATGAAGGTTTTTC